>DAOVBC010000171.1 GCA_030670715.1 Deltaproteobacteria bacterium
ACTTTCAAACCCCATGGACAGGGCCAGGCGCAGCCTGGCAGATTGATTGGACGGCAGCTGATGCGTCTGCTGGTCGGAGAATTCCTGCAGCCGATGTTCCAGATTGCGTAGAAAAATATAGGCGTTTTTTAATTCAGTGCAAACCTTTTGGGGGATGTAGTTGCCGGAGGCAAGATACGCCAGCACTTTTAAAATGCTGCGCTCCTGCAGCGGCGGTGTGACGCCGCCCCGGATCAACTGGAAGATCTGTCCAAAGAATTCTATTTCTCGGATGCCGCCGCGACCGAGCTTGATATTCCCTCTCATTCCCATGCGTTTGATTTCGAGGGTAATTTTCTGCTTCATATTCCGTAACGATTCGAAGGCCCCGAAGTCAAGATACCGGCGATAGACAAAAGGGTTGAGTTTTTCCAGAAGCTTTGCGCCGCCGGCTTTATCTCCCGCTACAACTCTGGCTTTAATCCATGCATAACGCTCCCACTCGCGCCCCTGGTGCTGGTAATACTCTTCCATGGCGTCAAAGCTCATGGTTAAGGGTCCGTTGTCCCCGTACGGGCGCAGGCGCAGATCTATCCGGAACACAAGCCCGTCTTCGGTGGTTTTTCCCAGAATCTGCAGAAGGCTCCGGCAAAGGCGCATAAAAAATTCTTCATTGCTCACCGGTTTTTCCACGCCCGTGGTCTTCCCGTTCTGAGGATAGGCATAGATGAGGTCAACATCGGAAGAGAAGTTCAGCTCTCTTCCGCCAAGTTTTCCCATGCCGATTACCACGAGCTGCTGCCGGGAGCCCCCGGTGCCGACAGGTACACCATAAAGAGAGCACTGCCGGTCGTAAAGAAGCTGGAGGGCATGATCAATACAGGCGTCGGCAAGATTTGTCAGATCGGATGTGGTTTCGAAAAGGTCCGCCTGACCGGACAGATCGCGCCAGGCGATTCTGATCATTTCCCGGCGGCGTAAGTTTCGAAGAATCTGTTCCAGCTGTTTTTCTTCTTCGACTTGTGTCAGTAACGCTTCCAGTTTGTCTGTGTATGTACGGGAGTGATAGCTTTGCCGAACGTCATCGCTTTCATACAGATCCATCAGGATGGCAGGTGATTGGATGCAGCTGTTGGCAACAAAATCGCTGAAAGGAAAAACCCGCAGAGCCGCTGCACGTAAGTCAGACATGTCCGCAAAGAAGACGCGCCGCTCTTCAGCGGCCATCAAAAAACGCTGCCACTTTTTATCGAAGTCGTTTTTGAGTTCGGAGGGAAGGGTTTTCATGCTTTCTTACAGCATATTCTTTTTTGCCTGCTTCAGGGTGGTGAGAACTCCGGGAATTTGACCTTTCTGGGTCAGGACAAGGGATGAATAGCCAAATTTGCCAAGTTTTAAGGATATTCCGGGGGTTTTTCTAAAGGAATCGGGTGTACCGCGAACCGTAATTTGCAAAGACTTGTCCTGGGGCTGGATTTTTACGGTCCAGAAAATAGCAGGAGTTTCGTCGAATTTCGCCGCGCGGGGTTCATAATTCAATTCACCGGGAAAATGTTTCCTGACTTCCGAAAGCAGCATTTCGCCCAGATCCCGCATATCAAGCGGCAGTTCACTGAGAAACAGCTTGTCACCGGTGGATAATTCCTGTGACAGTTCATATTCCGGCGCCTTCTCCGCAGCGGATGTTTTTTCCACAGCAGGCGTTTTTTCCTCGACAGGCTGTTCGGGCCTTGAGGGTACCGCTTCCGCAACAGGCTGGTCAACAACAGATGCAGTGCCGGAAACTTGCGGGATTTTGCCGCCCAGAACGATAATCTGGTCGGTGCTGCCGATGTTGAGCAAACGGGTTGCGTTAGGATCGAAGGTAATGGTTTGCGACTGTTGATTGTAGTCCACTTTTGATTCCAGCAAAAGCACGCTGAAAGGGCCGGATTTGCTATCACAATCGCCAATGGTCGCCACGTCATCCGGTTTCAGTTTAGCCTTCCAGACGCCCCTGTCAATGGATCGGGCGCCATCAATTGTGATGGTTACTTTCAATCCCATTAAGTTTCTCCGTTTCTAACAATCATCATTCATATAAACTATAATATTTACCTCATATTTTCAACAAAAACAACCGGACAGAGCCGAAATCTATTTTGTAAGAGACCGTGCCGGTTCAGTGTTCACCCGTTTGAGATTGATTATTAATGACACAGCTATTGCTTTATAAAATGTTTGGTGTTTAGTATTCGGTGTTTGGTAAAATAACGCCAGATACGAAACACCAAACACAGTTTTTGTGCATGACGCAAGTTCGATCCTTTATCAACCAACGGATATAAAATGAGTAAGTGCATACACTACCTCCAACACGTCCCGTTCGAAGGGCCGGGTTGCATCGAAACCTGGGCAGAAGCAGCCGGCTTTCGCATTACCGCCAGCCGGATGTATACGGATGACCGGCTCCCTTCAATGGAGCATTTCGACTGGCTGGTTGTCATGGGTGGTCCGATGAACATCTACGAGGACATTAAATACCCGTGGCTTAAAAACGAAAAAGCGTTCATCGGGCGGGCAATTAAAAACAAAAAGGTAGTGTTGGGGATTTGTCTCGGGGCGCAGCTCATCGCAGATGTGCTCGGTGCCCCGGTGAAGCCGAACAGATATAAAGAAATCGGCTGGCACCCTGTTTATAAAATCGAAAATTCGTCACCTTCGCCCCTGGCATCGGTGTTTCCTGATACCTTCGATGCGCTTCACTGGCACGGTGACACATTTGATCTGCCCGACGGGGCACTTCACCTGGCGCGCAGCGAGGCCTGTGAACATCAGGCATTTGTTTACCGAGATCATGTCGTGGCCCTTCAGTTTCATCTGGAAACCACCGGGAAAAGTCTGCAAAGCCTGATAATACACTGCAAACAGGATATTGACGATGGCCTGTTCGTGCAGTCTCCGGAAAGCATGATGGCCATTTCGCAGCGGTTTAAGCAGGTAAACCAGGTCATGAATCGGTTGCTGGATGGACTGGTAGTATTAAACAGATAATATTTTAAGGTTAAGGCTTTAGCAGGCTGCAGGCTGTGCGAAATTGACTCCGCAATATCGGTCAGTGGTGCTGCAAGTGCCTTTTTTTATTTAAAACCCAGGATTCAGGATCCGGTATCAAATATCTGAAGGGTCGGGAAATTTCTATCACTAAGCCTCGATTAGAGCGGAATGGGTTATCCGCACATCAGCGGGCACTGTTTGAATGGTTTAGGGATCGTTAAGAAAGAACAGCGTGTAGTTGAGGTGTTTCATGATTGTTACAACATCTGTTATACCTCTAGCTTATTGATTTAATGCCCCTTTCTCTGTTCTTTCTTTACGACCCCTTATGCATGAGATTGCCCGGTGATGTGCGGATAATTCATGGAGCTCTCAATTCAAAAAAGCTCCCCGACCCCTGATATAATTATCAAGTACTCTTTTTCTGTATAAAATTATTTTATTTTCTATGAAGCGCCGACCGGAGGGAGGTGTTTCATAGAAAATATTCAGGCTAATGACGATACGTTGCTATGAGGTCTATCAGTTCTTTTTTGGCCACCTCGAGCCGGTCGTTAATTATTAAATGCCGGTATCGCCCTTTTTGGGTCATTTCCGCCTCCGCATTTTGCAGGCGGCGTTCAATGACCGCTTCGCTGTCCGTATCTCTCTTTTCAAGGCGTTTTCTGAGAATATCTACCGACGGCGGCATGATGAAAATTGTAATGCTGCCGGGAAATCGTTTCAGAATCTGCATCGTTCCCTGAATATCGATGTCCAGCAGTATATCTTTGCCCGCCGACAGTTCCCTGGCTATGAATTCAGCGGATGTGCCGTAGTAATTGCCGTGTACTTCAGCCCATTCAGCCCATCTGTCCGATTCAATCCCCTTTTTAAATTCACCCTTGGAAATAAAATGGTAATCAATATGATCCTGTTCACCGGCTCGAGACTTCCGGGTTGTATAGGATATCGAATACCGCATGTCTGGGAAATATTCCAGCACCGCGTTACAGAGCGTTGTTTTACCGGCGCCGGAGGGCGCAGAGATAATAAAAAGGCTGCCCTGCAAACGGTCCTTTTGCCTGTCCGGCAAGGATCCTGCTTTTCCGGTTGAATACTTTTTTGGGGGGCTCATTCCGGGTTCGTTGACTCTTTCAGGGTTGCAAAGCGCTGTGAGACCGTTTCGGCCTGGATAGCGGAAAGCACGACGTGATTGCTGTCCATAACAATGATGGAACGGGTCCGGCGTCCATGGGTGGCATCGATAAGGCGTTTATCATTTCGGGCTTCGTCCTTCAGGCGCTTCATGGGGGCAGAGTTCGGTGATACAATCGCCACAACCCGGTCGGCCACCACAGTGCTGCCAAATCCGATGTTCAAAAGGTTCTGTTCCATGACTTGATCTCCTTGCCCGGTGCAGTCGAACCCCGGAGTGGGAATGTAAAGATACCAATCGGCTTCTTATTCCACATTCTGCACCTGTTCTCTAATCTTTTCCAGTTCAGATTTCACATCCACAACGAGGTGCGACACCGTGTATTTTTCCGTTTTGGACCCAATGGTGTTAAATTCCCGGTTGAGTTCCTGTAGCAGAAAATTGAGCTTGCGACCGGCCGGCTGACCGGAATTTACGATCTTGAGAAACTGCCGTATATGGCTGGCAGCTCTTACGACCTCCTCTGTTATATCGCTTCGGTCGGCAAGTATCGCCGCCTCCTGGGCAATACGGTCCGGATCGATCTCCACAATGCCTTCAGTCAGCGCAGCAATACGATTTTTTAAGCGTTCTTGATAATGGGCCGGTAAATCGGTTGAATCCTTTTTTATGAGCTTCAGGCTCCGGGTGACAAAATCAATCCGGTGCGTAATATCACTGCCAATAAATTCACCCTCCCTTTTACGCATCTCATCCAGGTCATCCAGGGCCCGGCGCAGGCACCCTTTAATGATCTGCCAGATTTGATCCATATCGCGCTGGATTTCCACCGGCTTAATGATGTCTCCGATGCCGGCAACCTGCTCCAGCCCGATCGGTGTGTCAATATTCAGCAGTTCTTTCAAACGGCCCAGCGTTTTATGGTAGGCGACTGCTCTGGGGGCATTCACTTCGAAGGTAACAGCGTCCTCTGATTCATCGCTGATCTTAAACTTGAGTTCGATGCGCCCCCTGCTAACCGTTTTAGCCACCACAGGCTTAATTTTTTCCTCCATTGAAAGGTACGGGTGGGGAATCCGCAGAACCACATCAAGAAACCTGCTGTTGTAAGCGCGAATCTCGACGCTGACCGACGTATTCCCCGTTTGTGTTTCAGCCCGGGCATAGGCTGTCATACTTTTTATCATGGCTGTAACCTTAGCTTTAGTATCTCAGTTGGAATTATTGAACATTTGTCGGCAATAACGATGGGTACCACCTATTGTTGCTCTTATGGATTAGATGCTGGATGCTGGTTTCTGGATACTCGATATAAAATGGAAGTTATCCTTATATTATCCAGCATCAAGGATCCAGTATCGAGTATCTTACCGTCTGCGGTATAACTGTTTGTATTTAGATTATAGTCATTTATATTCCAGGTTTCGCCGGGTTAGATCTGTAACGTATTTTTTCCGTACGCGCATAAGGTAATGGTGCAGAAGATTGTCCGCATAATCCGGATAGGTCCACTCCAGCCTTTTAAAAGCGCCCTTGCGGTAAATCAGGGTCAAATCGGCATAAAT
>DAOVBC010000110.1 GCA_030670715.1 Deltaproteobacteria bacterium
GCCGGCAGGGCAAATTTGGTCACCACTTTGAAATCCGCATGGCGTCCCAGCAGAACCACTTTGAAAATATTGTTGGCCAGATGAACGATGGCCGTGGCCGCCACGGCTACCTCCACCGGAAAAAACAATGCAAAGGCCGGCATAAGCAGCGTGCCCAGGCCAAATCCTGAAAACAGGGTAAGGCCCGAGACGAATAATGCGATGGCGCAGATAATTAAGTAACTCATTTATTTTCGTAGACTTCTTCGTATAATTCTCTGATTTTTTCTTTGACTTTTTTAAGCTGTTTTACACCAACGGCAGTGATGTAATAGTATTTTCGCTGCTTGTGATTGACCGTCCTGGTTTCTGAAACCAAGAGGCCCCCTTTTTCCATTTTAGCCAGTGTGGGATACAGGGTGCCCGGACTCAGTTTATAACCGTGCCGCTTTAGTTCATCAATGAGCCCGAGACCGTAAACCTCATCTTGGCCAGCATGGTGAAGAATATGCAGTTTAATAAAAGCAAGCTCAATATCTCTAAACATATCCACCTGTTTATATCGGAAATCGATATCTTCTACTAATATCGATATGCGATAATGTCAAGTACAAATTTCAATTCAGATAATCCATCGAATCTACTTTCCAAAATGAGCAGCACCAAATCACTGAAACAGTTGAGGCCTTGACATCCGTACTAAGCCAGTGAAATGGACATTCCTTCCACCAATCCTCGTACGCGGGGTACCACAAACCGGAGTGGCTCCGACGATTTACCCCTATTTGAAATTCCATTGCTACAATTGGAGGCATAGTTTGCTGTGAGTCGGTGTAAAAACTCCCGTATAGATTTTTGTGTAACCGGCGTCTCTGTGGGATACTTTCTCTTGATGGTATGAAAAAGTTCATTCAGGGCGGCCGGTACATATGCATACGGTAAACGGCCACCGGTGATGTTGCCGAACAAGGTTGTACAAATTCCCATGTAACCGATGACAGCATCTATCCCCGGACGACCGTGCCGCAGGGTGATTAAAAATCTGCCGTAATCATCGTGGCCGTCGTCTGCCGGTTGAAAAAAAATCTTACTTGGCATAATTTTTTGCTTTTCCTCTTCCATTCGTTTGATGGTTTTGGCCGTGTTATGTTTCAGGGCAGTGCATCTTCTCTGGAATAATTTGGCCCAGCGAAAAAAATGAAAAAATACCACATCATCTTCGAACCCTTGAGGTGGATTTCTCAGGGTTTTCCAGAACATGGCGGCGTATCCGTTAAATAAGGCAGAAACCATCCGGCGTTGGGGAAGAATTTCGCTAAGATACTTGAAGGTGTAATTACCGGCAAATTCAATAATAATGCGTACCAGGAATTTACGGAATTCTGAATTCGTCTCTTTATCCAGAAATCTGAGGTACCCCGGCAAACAGCGTGAATGATGTTTCTTTAAAAGATGGTAGGCCCGCGGCAGGATTATCCAGGAGCTGGCGCTTTCGGATTTTGATACAATCCCGTTTCGTATTTCCCTGATGTTCTGTATAATTGCCGGATGAAACCAGACACATTCCTTTGTAATCGGGCCCATTTTTTGCCAGCCGGGTGCCGCCATATCTTTCTCCAAGTCAGGCAAATGGTGGTTTATTAATTACATGATGGAGGTTGGGACTTTCATTCATGTCAAAGTACTTTTTGATTTTTTACGAATGTATCAAGAAGGATAGATTACGCTTCTGGCATACCTGGAAACATCCCGATAAACACCGGTTTCATCATTTTTTTCCACCTGGTCAAAAAATGCAGGCGTCCATTGCCGCAAGTGATCCAGCAGGAAATTATAATCGTCAAGGACCTGCTTATGTGAGGTGAGTGTTGTTAGAAGGGCAAGAAACTCCAGCTCCACAGCGATGTGATCAGCCAGCTCATCGGTTTGAAAACCGTATTCATGGTACAGTTTGTTCAACCGGACCGTGGATGTACCCATCAGCGTTCCTTCAAGATAAAAGGAACCATAGGGCGGGCAGGGAGTTTCCGGCAGCGCGTTGATAAAAAGGCTGACATAAGCCGCCTGCAGCGACGCTAAATCTCCGGTCTCCAAAAACAGGCGCCAACGGCGCCCGGCTTGCGGGGATATGATCTCCAGGTCCCGGGCTTCAGGCCACCGCTCGGGATAACCAAACAGCCTGGACAGGGCCTGAAGCCTGGTAACATCCATTGGGCCGGTCATTATGTCTGCGCCTTTTCGATCTTCACGATGGGCAACCGGTCAATGGCAAGAATGATAAGAAAACCCACATAGGCCAGCACACCCAGGAAAATCGCGATTTCAATTCCGCTGGGAAAATAATGCCATTCGGTCACAAAGGTGTTCATCAGGGGTTCGTATTGTCCCGAAGCAATGGGAACCGAAAATTCCGTATTCTGCATGCCCAGGGGGGCAATGGTCAGCGGCACTCGGTCAAAAGCACCCGGCATCAACAGGAAGCGGTGGACAAAAATCCCGGCAATGATGAGAAAACAACTTGTCATCATAGCCCCTGCGCTCTTGCGTACATTGCTGCTAAGCAGCAAAATAACGCCTGCAAGGGGGGCGACGACCTCAAATGCATGCGCCAGTGCATATTTTTTAAATGTGATCGACAGGACATCCAGGGCTTCGGTGGCGCCGTACCAGTAGTGGATAAAAAAATCATTGTACATGAAAAAGATATGCGTGAATAAAGCCACCGCAATAAAAATGGCCATCGTGCGATAGGCCTGGGTGTATTCGTCTTTCAGTCCATAGGTAAGCAGGCAGACCAGCAGCACGATTGCCGTTCCGGAGGCCAGGGCCGCGGCGACAAAATCCGGCGCCAGAACGGCCGAGTTCCACCAGTCCCGGGCGCCCTGGGTCGCGAAAATCCAGGCGGTGATGACATGAATGCCCACGGCCGCCGCCAGTGAATACGGGGCGAGACGTTTGGCCCATTTTTCAGAAAATTCCTTGGGATGATCCACTTTCAGGGCTATTTTTTTCAACGGGCCTTGAAAATCCGGCAGCATTAAAAGATAAAGATACAGTAACGACAGGGCGGCATACAGATTCAGGACAATAATATCCCATACCAGCGGGGACCGCCACTGGGGATGCAGCACTAAATTGTATAACCGGATCGGCTGTCCAATATCAGGCAGAATGGCAAGCATGGCCGCGGTGACATTGGCAAAGGCGCAAAGCGCCCCGATCTTGGCAAACGGTTTTAAACTGGTGACGCCGAAAAGGTAAATCATGGAGCTCAGCACCAGCCCCCCGGCGGCATTGCCCACGAAAAAGGCCAGTCCCGCAACATAAAGGCCCCAGGTATAAGAATTGCGCATGTTGGTTAACACAAGGCCCTCTTTAACCTGGATGCCCCAGGCCACAAGGCCGGCCAACATTAAAAGGCCCGTGATCGCAAACCCTATTTTTTTGCTGGTACTCATCACTTACACCTCCTTGCGTTTGGGCGGCAGATAATAGACATTGGGTTTGGTGCCCTTTTCGGGCAGCAGCGTAAAGCCGTTCTTGTCGCGAATCATCTTCGAGACCCGGCTGTCGGGATCATCCAGGTCCCCCACATGCCGGGCATTGCCGGGGCAGCCCCGCACACAGGCCGGATCCAGCCCCTTGTCGGCGTAATGCACGCAAAAATTGCACTTTTCCACCACTCCTTTGAAACGCGACGGCATATAAACCAGCCTTCCCTTCAGACGAAATTCCTGCGGATGTCCGTATGTATAACCATCCTGATATCCGTACCTGGCCGTCGCCTTTTTGGGATCTTCCCAGTTAAACTGGCGCACCCCGTAGGGACAGGCCGCCATACAGTAACGACATCCGATGCAGCGTTCAAAATCGACCAGAACCGTGCCGTCTTCCTCGGTGTAAGTGGCATTTACCGGACAAACCTTCTCGCAGGGGGCATTGTTGCAATGCTGGCAGTGAATGGGCAGAAAATACTCTTTCCCTTTTTCCGGCGGCGTCAAATGACGCTCACTGCCGGGGGTAACCACGCGATTCCACCAGTTTCCGGCCGGCTGGGCATTGTGCTGCTTGCAGGCCACCACGCACGAGCGACAGCCAATACACTTTTCAAGATCTATCACCATTCCTCGTCTCATGCCGTTACCCTCCTTACGTCAACCAGGCATTCGTTCCATACCGTGGTTGGGGACCAGATACCCGGGACAAAATAGATTTCATGCAGAGGTTTGATCCAGGGCATGGTCAACGAATTGTAAGACTCATTTTTCAAATACCGGGCCCACCAACCCTGTTCAAAGATGGTCGTGCCCCGGCGACAGCCGGGATCAATGACCGCATAGGCCCTGGTTTTACCCCGGTTGTTGTATATTTCCACAAAATCACCGGTTTTAATATTGCGCTCGGCGGCATCATTTTTGTTCAAAAAGACCTTGGGTTTGTTGCCCTGCAACTCGTTGAGCCACACGTTATTGGAATGGGTGGAATGGACCCGGTAAAGGGAATTTTTGGTGACAAACCGCAGGGTATATTTTTTGCGGGCACCCGGATCCACTTTGTATTCGGTTTCGGAAAATGTTTCCTTTTGTACCGGCAGCTGTTCACCTGTTTCCAGAAAAAGGTCTTCGTCTTTGTAAAATTCAATCCGCCCGCTTCTTAAAAACCTGGCGGTGGCTTTCAGCGGCGCCGGATAGCTGCGGGGCGGAAAGGGAACGCGATTCTGAACCTGCTCCCAGAAGGGTATCTGCCGGTCGTCGGGAGCCGTAGAATGCAGGCGAACCGGTCCTTTTTTCAGCATATCCAGGGTGATGCCTTTGGTTTCAAAGCCTCCGGTTTTTAAAAGTACTTCGATGATTTCTTGAGAAGCTTCGTTTTCGTCCAGATCCGGGTAATAGTATTTTTCAAACTCCGGGTTCAATCGTTTAGCCAGCTGCCTAGCAACCCAAAACGCGGTGCGGCTTTCAAACATCGGTTTAATCGCCGGCTGCTGCAGCTGGACGTAAGGGTGTAAAATAGTGGCCGTAAGCTCATAATTCTCGTACCAGCTGGTGGCCGGGAAAACCACATCAGACCACTGGCAGGAAGTGGTCATCGAAAAGTCAAAAGTGACCACAAATTCAATGTCGCCGGAGGCGGTTCGATCCTTCAGGCGGTTGGCCATGTTATGCTGGTCAAAGGGATTGCCCCATCCGCCGATCATAGCCTTGATCCCTTTTTGGGGATAGCGTTTGCCCTTGCCCTGGAGAAAATAAAGGTAGGGCACCCAGTTGAGCTTGCCGCCCGGCGCAGACCACCACTCTTTGAGGTTAAAGCGGATTCGATACTGGCCGGCGTAAGTGGAGATACCCCCGCCGCTTTTGCCGATGCTGCCGGTCAACACCGGTAGCAGAGAGATAGCCCGGCCCTTGAGATCTCCGTTGTACCACTGGTAGTTGCTGGCTCCATAGACTGCATGGAGCGGCGTGTTGGTGGCGGCCTCAACGGCGATGCGTTCGATCTGTCCGGCGGGCACATCGGTAAGGGCGGCAACTTTTTCCAGGCTGTATTCAGCCAGCATCTCTTTGAGTTCGCTGAACACGGTGCGGACTTCAACGCGGCTGCCGTCGGTTAATTCCACCTCAAATTCCCCTTCCAGGATGGCTTCGGTGGCATCCAGCCTTTCCGGGTTCAGAATCGCAAGCCCCTTGGGCGTGCGGATGACAAAAAGGCTGCGATATGGCGGAATTTTCCAGCCCGCTGTTTCATTCGCCAGGGCTTTGACATCTTTTGCCGGCAGCCGTTTGCCGTTGTCTTTGCGCACCAGGATGGGAAAGTCGGTGAAATCCTGCAAAAACTTTTCATCGTACAGTCTGCGGTCAATGATCACCTTGGCCATTCCCAGTCCCATGGCGGCATCGCTGTCCGGTTTCAGCGGCACCCACTCATCGGCCTTGGCTGCCGTGGAACAGTAGTCGGGGTCAAATACCACCAGCTTGCCGTTGTTTTTGGCCTTGATCAGGTTGTGGGCATCCGGCAGGCGGGTCTGGATAATGTTGGAGCCGAACACCATGGTATACCGGGCATTGGGCCATTCCAGGGATTCCAGCTCTTCGGTCTGCACCCCGAAGGTCATGGGCCAGAACATGGGCAGATCCCCGTTCTGGTCATAACCGTGGTGGATGCTCCAGTGAGCCAGTCCCGCCAGGCGCACCAAGGCCCCCTTGTGAACATAGCCGGTGCCCGGCACCTGCACGGTCAGGGCCACGGCCTCCGGCCCGTATTTTTCCATGATGCCCTTAAGCTTTTGGGCGGTATAATCCAGGGCTTCTTCCCAGGTGGCCTTTTTAAACTTTCCGCTCCCCCGTTCCCCGGTCCGGATCAGGGGATACTTTACGCGGTCTTTGCCGTAAACGAGGTTCATCATGGAAAGGCCCCGCAGGCATCCTCTGGGATTGTATCCTGTTTCCGGATAATCCGCACTTTGAATCAGGGTGCTAATCCTTCCGTCCGACACATGCACATTAAAGCCGCAGGCCCCGGTGCAGTTGGGAGAACAGGTGCTGCGGGTGATGGTTTCTCCTTCGGACGTACGGGCCGCCGCTGCATCTCCGACATATCGCAAAAACTTCATGTCAAGCGCCGTCGCGGCACCCGCGGCCAGACCCATTTTGAGGAAAGAACGTCGTTTAAGCTGCATGAACGCCTCCTTTGGCCATTGATTCGTTATCGATGACCACAATGTATCATCTTGTTATTAAATAGCGAAGGAAAAAGCAGATTGATTTGACTTAAGTCAAAAATTGTCGCCTTTTATTATGATATGGCCTTATGGCCAAATATTGATTTCATTTTTTCTCCCGACTGGTATAATAGCGCAGCCGGATTTCATTTCTCCACCATTTTCGATTCTCGAAAAAAAATGATGCGCCGTTCAAAATTGCAATCTGTCATTTCCGCACCGGGGCTTAACGGCGGCAACCCATGAAAAAAACGAAAGCTTTTAAAAAGGAGACCTGTCCATGGAACTGAATGCCAATACCAAAATCGACAGCTTGCTGAAGCAATACCCATTTTTGCTTGATTTTTTGATCACCCTCTCGCCGCACTTTAAAAACCTGAAAAATCCGCTGATACGCAAGACCATGGGCAAAATCGCCACTTTGAAGCAGGCCGCAGATATCGGAGGGTTGGACATTGAGGGGCTGATATCGGCTCTGACCGCAGAGATCGATAAACAAACCGTTACTGACGCAGATTCCGATAAATCTGCGCCTGCCGCCATGGACGAAATCCCAACTGATTCCGTTGAGAAGCAGGAGATACTCAAAGGAATCATCAGGGATCTCCACGACGGAGAAGACATGGAAGTCCTTAAAGAACGATTCCGGGAACTGAGCCAGGGGGTGGAGGCGACAGAGATCGCTAA
>DAOVBC010000108.1 GCA_030670715.1 Deltaproteobacteria bacterium
TCGCATATTCACCGGCAGCCGTTAATTTCGCCGGCTTGGAACCGCTTTTGATATACTGGCCCATGTTTTTGTCTAATTTTTTTAGGAAATCCCAGGCTTTATTCTCTTCTACCGGTTTGTTTTTATAATCCGGGTCCAGCAGGACCAGGAGGCTGGCAACCTGCAAAAAACCGGTGCCGGAACTTGCCGGGTTGGGCATAATCAGCTTGTCCTTATAAACCGGATTCAGAAGGTCTTTCCACCCTTTAGGCATCGGCAGGTTTTTTTGCTCTAAAACTTTAGTGTTCGGTACCAGAGCCGCTGCATATAAATCGATGGCCGTCCAGTATCCTTTGGGATCTTTAAAGTTGGCCGGAATCTTTTCCCAATTCTTTGGTTTATAGGGGGCAAGCATACCTTTGGGAATAAATTCCGACATATTTGTTACGGCCCAGCCCCAGATGCAGTCCGCCTGGGGGTTGTCTCTTTCTGCCAGCATCCGGGCACCAAGTTCCCCGGTTGACAGACGGATGGCCTGGATGTCAAGATCCGGCAACTCTTTTTTGGCCAGTTTAAGATATTCGACAACTTCTTCATTTTCCAATGAGGTGTAAATTACCACTGTTTCCTTTGCTGCTGCGGCTCCGACGAAAAGAAATACGGAGACCAATCCACAAACAAAAAACAACCCTAACTTTTTCATAACACGCCCTCCTTTTGATTGATTAGTGTTAATGCTGAACGAAAGTTATTTCTTAAAGAGCGATCTATCGTCTAAAACAAGTATATTTGGAGCCTATATGTCAAGAAAAATGTCAGATATTCATTTTTAACATGGTCAGCTCCAGCTGATCGGCCGCATCTTCCGCCCTGTCTGATATTTCAGTAATCGTGTCAAGGCAGAGCCGCAAATGGATCTTGTGGCTGTATTCCTCGGCTGATATAAATATCACTTTGGTCAGATCCCACTCGCTCTTGTCAACATCCGATTCCATCGTTCCCACCTGCTGGGTGTACTGCCGTACCTCCTCAAGCGGGCACACACCATTTAAAAAACACAAAACCGCTTTTTTAAGGGGGTCAATAACACCGAGTGCCTCCTGGCTTACGGTCAGAAATTGAGGTTTAAGTTCATCGGGTATCCGGGGTCGCTGATTCAGGAAAAAATCACAGCAGGCTTCAGCCGCATTGGCCACCTTGTCGATAGCTTCAACCAGTTTATAAATATCCTCTCGCATCAGCGGCATATACGCGCCCGAATACATTTTGTCCCGGATCGAGTACCGTAAGACATCGGCCTCAGTTTCCATTTCACGAACCTTGCGGGACAGGGGTTTGGCTTCTTTTACGGTAGCTGTTAGATAGGCCTTAATCGTTTCTTCCGAGGTCTTCACACAGGTTTCAACCTCATCGATAAACTCGGATATCATTTTGATGACTTCTTTTTCCTTCTTAAAAATGATCATTATCGCTCCTTAATTCGGATACCTTTTTTTTGACGTTTCCGCCCCTTAACCTCTACTATATCGCCGTACAATTAACAAGCCCGGCAGGCTTTCAGTAAAAAAATTCCCTTCGGTACCTTGTATCGTTTTTCCCTTAGGTTCACAGGTTCAGCGTTCAACGTTCAGGGTTGCCTTGCTTCAAAATCCTCAAAACGTTCTATTCTCATACCTGCCCTGTTCAAAGATCTAACGCTCTGTGTTCATGTGTACACTCCGGGGTCAACCTTTGAACACCGAACCTCTGAACGATAAACCTTGAACCTCTGAACCCTGAACTTGTGAACCCTTATCCAACAAAGGCTGTAATAACCCTGTACATCAAAAAGGAAGATGCGGCCGCTAAGCATGGGGTCAGCACCCAGCCGATCAAAATCGTGAAAACGGTTTTCTTACTGATGGCCCTTGCGCCCTTTACCAACCCCACACCGACCACGGCACCGACAATGGCCGATGATGTCGATACCGGAATCCCCAGCATAGAGAAAAGATGCAGACCGATGGCTGAAGAAAATTGCGCCACGAAAGCCGCCTTGATATCCAGGGGGGTGATCCCCTTGCCCACCGTCTCGGCAACCTTTTTCCCGTAGGTGGCAGCCCCCACCGCGATGGCAACGCCCCCTATAAACAGGAGTAATGTCGGATGAAAGATTCCCAGGTTGGCAATCGGCCCTACCGCATTGCCGGCATTGTTTGCCCCCATGCTGTAAGCCACGTAACACGAGGAGATGATCGCCAGCCAGCCAAGGGCGTTCTGAATCAGCAAAGGACTTACTGCAATTTTTCTGATGATAAAGTTCAGCAGATGAGATAAAACAAAGGCCAGCGCCAGCACGAGAACCGGGCAAATCAGCCAGCTTTCGACAATCGTGATAAATTTAGAATAATCAATATCCGCCCCTACTGCAAGCCCGATTCCTACGACCCCCCCGACAACTGCCTGGGAAGTAGACGTAGGAATCCTGAAAAAGGTCGCCAGTGTAACAAAAAAGCCGGAACAGATCAGGGCAACCACAATAGCGATATAGCTCAGATCCTCGGTTACAATCCCCCTTCCAATGGTTTTCATCACGTGCTGTCCCTGGAGCATTGCCCCTATCAGGGTAAAAACGGCCACCAGGATCACGGCTCTTTTGAAGGAAATTATTCCGCAGCCCACAGTCGTACCGATGCAGTTGGCCGTATCATTGGCCCCGATATTCCAGCCGACGTAGATGCCGGAACTCAGTAGAATCAACAGTATCGCTTCGATGGTGCGCCGCTCCTTTATCTATTCGATTCAAAAATGGATATATATGATAATTCATGAATACATGTCAAACTATGCACAGCAGTTATTCCCTCTATGATTATTATTACTTTGACTTATAAATTGCGATAAATTAAAGAATCGAAACAAATACAATCTCGAGCACATCCATTCAGGAAGAGCACAGGCGCTGGATATTGTCGATGAAATTTTCACTGGAAAAAATTTTACCTTTGATTAAAGCTGCGCTAAATGAAGACATCGGGACCGGCGACGTGACGACCGAATCCACCGTCCCTGAACAAATGCAGCTTGAGGGTCGCATAATAGCCAGGGAACCCGGCGTCATCGCCGGACTGACAGTAGCCGACCGTGTTTTCAAAATTGTTGATTCTCAAACGCATTTTAAACCTGAGTTCGAAGACGGAGATTGGATCGAGAAAGACACTGTTGTGGCGCGAATCTCAGGACCGGGGCCGGCTATCCTAAAGGGTGAACGGGTTGCGCTTAATTTTTTACAAAGAATGTCGGGTATTGCCACGCTAACCCGCAAATTTGTCGACGCCGTTAAAGACACCCAGGCGGTTATCCTCGATACCCGTAAAACAGCCCCCGGATTGCGTCTTACCGATAAATGGGCGGTCAAACTGGGCGGCGGACAGAACCATCGCATCGGTCTTTTTGACATGGCCCTGATTAAAGAGAACCACATCACGGCCGCGGGAAGTATAACCGAGGCTGTTGGGCTTATTCGGGCCAAACAGGTCCATACCCTGGCGGTTGAAGTGGAAGTAAAAACTCTGGACGAACTCAAAGAGGCGCTCGCTCTGCCGATAAACCGTATCCTGCTGGACAATATGTCGCTGCGGCAGATGCGAGAGGCTGTTCGGCTAACGCAGGGCCGCGTCCCGCTGGAGGCCTCCGGAAACGTGAATCTTGAAAACGCAGCACAAATTGCCGCTACGGGTGTTGATTATATTTCAATTGGTATGCTTACCCACTCCGCAAAAGCGCTGGACATCAGTTTATTAATCGTCGGCTGACATCGGCGGGCGTGATTTGGAGGATTATATGAAAATCGAAGCCGAAACAATATATAAAGACCTAAGTCAAAAGCTGCTGAATATTGTTCCCGATTCGGAACTGCGTCACTTGGCTGAATTGGCCTGTGAAATAAATCAATTAAAGCGGGAAAAAAATGCCATAATCTTATGCCATAATTATATGACGCCTGCTTTGTTTCATTCTGTTGCGGATATAGCCGGTGATTCTCTGGAGCTGTCCAGAAAAGCTGCGCAAACCGATAGAGACATCATTGTTTTTTGCGGCGTTAAATTTATGGCCGAAACAGCTAAAATCCTCAGTCCTGAAAAAACGGTTCTGCTCCCTGCCGATAAGGCAGGCTGTTCACTGGCAGAGAGCATCACGGCTGCAGATGTACGCATGCTGAAAGAGCGTTTCCCCGGTGTTCCTGTGGTAACCTATGTGAACACCTATGCCGACGTAAAAGCCGAATGTGATATTTGCTGCACATCCGGTAATGCGGTAGCTGTTGTGGAATCGCTTAACGCCGATACCGTAATTTTCCTTCCGGATGAGTTTCTTGCTAAAAACGTTGCCGCCGAAACCGGCAAACACATCATACTCCCGTCTCTTCTACCGGGCGGAAGCGAAGAAGAAACGCAAATCGAATATCAAATGATCGGTTGGGAAGGACGCTGTGAAGTACATGAAATATTTAGCGTACAGGATATTATCAATGTGCGGAAGTCGTTTCCCGACGCAGTTATTTTAGCCCATCCTGAATGCAGCCCGGAAGTCACACAAGCGGCGGATTTTTCAGGGAGCACCTCGGCCATGATCAATCATGTTGAAGAAACATCGGCACCGAGGTATTTATTGCTTACCGAATGCGCTATGAGCGATAATATCGCCTCGGCCAGACCGGATAAAGAAATAATGCGACTTTGCCGGGTTCGTTGTCCGCACATGAACGAAATTACGCTGGAAGGCACGCTCAATGCGCTAAAATATAACCGATACGTTATCGAGGTACCCGAGGACATTCGAATAAGAGCTGAACGTTCGGTGGTACGAATGCTGCAAATCGGTTGAGACCATTCATTCTTTAAAACCCGGTCCACTTGGCCATGTCAAAGAAAAACAGCTCTGCCCGGAAAGGGTATTTGATTCAGGATTCAAGATGCAGGATGCACGATTCTGTGATAGCGCTCGACGGCTTTTTCTATCTTGTATCTTGGATCATGTATCTGTTTGACAGATAATCAGTGTCGTTATATCCCCTCCGGGAACTCATCAGAGCCGGACCCTTTGTAGTCGGATTCATATGACTGAAAGCCACCAAACAGATGTTCTAATCATCGGCAGCGGGATCGCGGGAGCTACTGCGGCCCTTATGCTGACCGAGGCCGGTATTCATGTAACTGTGGTAACCCGTGCTTCCGACCCTGCTGATTCCAGTACGCTTCAAGCTCAAGGCGGCATTATTTACAGGGGGGAGCACGATTCGGCCGAACTCCTTGAAAAGGATATTCTGCGTGCCGGAGCCGGCCTTTCACATCCACCCGCTGTAAAAATATTAGCCGGTGAAGGACCGGATCTGGTAAAGCAACTGTTAATAGAAAAACTCGGCATTGATTTTGACCGGGAAAAAAACGGTCAACTATCTCTGGTTGCCGAAGGCGGCCATTCCGTACCCCGCATTCTACATTCCACTGACGCCACGGGAAAGGCTATCGAGCAGGCTTTAATTAAAGCTTTAAAGAACCATCCGAATATAACCCTGTTAAAAGAGCATACCGCAATTGATTTGCTGGCGCCGCAACACCATTCGCTCAACCGGCTGGAAGTGTACAGCCCAAGATCCTGTGTCGGCGCCTATTTACTGGACCGGCACGCCAACCGGGTGGTCCGCTGCCTGGCGAATAAAACGATCTTATCCACCGGTGGTCTGGGACAAATTTATTTATGGACAACCAATCCGACCGGTGCACGCGGTGACGGGATCGCCATGGCCCAGCGAATGGGAGCACGAGTGATTAACAACCAGTTCATTCAATTTCACCCCACCACTTTTTTTAGTCGTCATTCGCCGCATTTTTTGATTTCCGAAGCGATACGCGGGGCCGGGGCCCGACTGGTAAATGCCGACGGCGAACCATTTATGCAAAAATACGATTCGCGGTGGAAGGACCTGGCCCTGCGAGATATTGTTTCGCGCAGTATTCATCGGGAAATGCTGCTCAATGACACGCCCAATGTTTACCTGGATCTTGCTTCCTATATCCCTTCAAGGAAAATAAAAAATAACTTCCCAAACATCTATCAAAAATGCCTTCAATATGGTGTGGATATTTCTACCGATCTGGTGCCGGTTGTGCCTGCTGCCCATTATGCCAACGGCGGGGTTTGGGTTGACGAATGGGGACGGACGACGATAAATGATCTTTACGCTATCGGTGAAGTATCCTGCACGGGGGTTCACGGGGCCAACCGGCTGGCCAGCACATCCCTGCTGGAAGGTCTCGTATGGGGATACCGCACTGCCCAACATATAAGAGAGACCCTGGCCGGAACCACAAAACGTGACCCTGATATGATACCGCCATGGGAAGATGCCGGAAAATATGCGCCTGATCCTGCCTTAATCAACCAGGATATGAGTTACATAAAACATATCATGTGGAATTACGTGGGGCTCATACGGAACAGCTGGAGACTGGATCGAGCCATGCGCGAATTGCGCAACCTTGAGAATGAAATCGTCCGTTTTTACAGGGTAACCAAAGTTACCGACAGTCTGATCGGATTGCGCAATAGTGTGCGAACCGCTATCATAGTGACAAAATCCGCCTGGGAAGACAAAAAGAGTATCGGCTGCCACTATCGTGAAGATTAATGATGTCTAAATGCGAGCCTGATCGCGCTCTCTACGACCCGGAGCGAAAAAAATCCTCCTGTGACCACTCCTGGATGAACGATCAACCCACGGGGCAAACCAAAAGATCCACATGGATGAATTAAGAAAAGTTTGATTTTAGACCTTGTATTTCCCAAAATCATTCGGCGACAAATTTTTCAGATAGTCGGCCCATTTTTTACCCTCCTCGCTTTCGTCAATAACTTCGGCTACATCCTGGTTCATTTTTGATTTTTCCATGACTTTTTCATCCACATAAATCGGTGCATCGAAGCGAAGGGCCAGCGCAATTGCATCGCTGGGCCGGGCATCCATATCAAAACTTTCGTCCTCGGACTCAAAGTATATCCTGGCGTAAAAGGTGCTGTCCTTCAAATCGCACACTTCAACCTTCAGTATCGCAATATTCATAATTTCTGTAAAATTCTTAAACAGGTCATGGGTCATTGGACGATCGAATTTTACATTCTGAAGTGCTGAAGCAATGGAAGTTGCCTCCAGCAACCCTATCCATATGGGAACTGCCTGGTCGTTCTCCTCCGATTTTAATATGATAATCGGTGTATTGGACGTCGGGTCCATGGTAAGACCTGCTATGCTCACTTTATGCAGCATAACTATGCTCTCCTTTCAAATTGAAGGGCGCCGGTTCAATTCCAACAGGAGTGCCAAGCAGAGAATGCGCATAAGCGGTTTCAATCTTCACTCGAACCAACCTGCCCGTTAAGTTTTCAAATAAAGAAGCGGTATCAGTTCCCTTTCCAAAATTCACAATTTTGTTTGGCGAGGTCCTTCCGTT
>DAOVBC010000121.1 GCA_030670715.1 Deltaproteobacteria bacterium
ATAATTTTTCTTGCGTAAATATGTCGCAATGGAGGTGCACGGAAATGGGTATCATACAAGCCGGCAGGGTTGAAATCGCATATGAAACATCCGGCAGTGGGGAAGCAGGAGTCGTCATTTTGATCCGGGGGCAAGGGACGCAACTGATCCATTGGCCGGAATCGTTTTACGAAGCGTTTTCGACCCGGGGATTTCGGACGATACGATTCGACAACCGGGATACCGGCCTTTCCGGAAAATTTGATCACATCGCCGACCAAGAACTCGAAACGCTGAAGCGACGGATTGCCACAGGAGAGGAGATTGATCCGCCCTATACAGTGGATGATATGGCGCTGGATGTCATCGCTCTGATGGATGGACTCTACATCGATTCGGCCCACATCGCCGGTATTTCCATGGGCGGTTTCATCGCCCAGCTGCTGGCGGCGAAATACCCTTCCCGGGTGCTTTCGATGACGTCGATCATGTCCGGCAGCGGACCTGTCGATTCCACGCTCATCGACGCGTTGTGGGCGGTCCGAAGATCCCGGGAAATGTTTATCCAGGAGTGGGTCGAATACGTTCGTCAGTTTGGTAGCAAAAAGTATTTCGAAGGTGATGATTATTCACGCCGGATCGCTGCAGCAGCATTTGATCGCTGCTACTCGCCTGACGGTGCCAACCGTCAGCTGCTTGCCATTTTCTCCAGGAAAAACACAAGGGCTCTGGTCAGAACAATTTCAGTGCCGACTTTGGTGGTTCACGGGGCCGGTGATCTGTTGATTCCCCCGGCAAGGGGCAAGGAAACCGCCGACCTGATTCCAGGCGCAACCTTTAAATTGATCGACGGTATGGGTCACGATATCCCTCCCGGTCTTGGAAAATTGCTTGCTGAAAACGTTCTCGCGCATATCCGGTCGACCACAAACCATACAGCTTAACTTAATTGCTTTTAAATAAAGGAGGATACATCATGTCAGAACTCATGAAACTTGAAGAACTGTTGGTCAAGGGACGGATGAGCCGTCGTGAATTTTTACGCCGTGTTTCCATTCTGGGATTGACGGGGGCAGTCTCCCCCGCACTGTGGAGATCCATCGCGCATGCCGAGACCCCGAAGAGGGGGGGCACCTTTCGCATCGGCTTGGTCGGTGCCAGCACTTCCGAGTCGCTCGATCCTGCAACCTACGGGACCGGGGTGATCAACCACTTCATGGTGGGCGCGATTGGCAACTGCCTGGCCGAGATCGACCATAACGGTGTAGCGATCCCGGAGCTGGCCGAGTCGTGGAAGGCAAACTCGAGCGCTGATATCTGGACCTTCCGCCTGCGCCAGGGCGTGACTTTCCACAACGGCAAGACATTGACGGCGGATGATGTCATCGCCTCATTCAACCACCATCGCGGCCAGGACACCAAGTCTGCCGGCAAATCGCTTCTGAAGGGAGTGACCGATATCCGCAAGGCTGATGACCGGACCGTGGTGTTTGGGCTGGAGAACGGGAATGCAGATTTTCCCTATGTCGTCTCGGAGTATTTCTTCATCATCTTTCCGTCCAAGGACGGTCGGTGCGACTGGAAATCGGGGATCGCGACCGGCGGCTACAAGCTGACCGAGTTCGAGCCGGGCGTGCGTTATGTCGGTGAGCGCTACCCGGACTACTGGAAGGAAGGACGCGCTCATTTCGATCGGGTGGAGCAGGTGCCGCTCAGCGACCAGGCGGCCCGGACGACCGCCATCATCACCGGCGAGGTCGACTGCATCGGCGTCGTCGATCTCAGCACCGTGCATCTCCTGAAACGGAAGCCCGGGATCACCGTCAACGCCGTGACCGGGACGCAGCATTTCACCATGCCGATGTTCACGGACGTTGCGCCCTTCGACGATGTCAATGTACGTCTCGCCCTCAAATACGCGATCGACCGCGAGCAGCTTGTCAAAATTCTGCTCTCTGGTTTCGGACAGGTCGGAAACGACAGCCCGATCACGCCGGCCAACCGCTATTTCAACACCGAGATGAAGCAGCGTAAGTATGATCCGGAAAAGGCGCGCTACCACCTGAAACAGGCTGGGCTCGACAGCCTGTCGGTGAAGCTCCACGCCGCCGACGCCGCGTTTCCGAAGGCCGTCGACGCCGCGGTGCTGTTCAACGAGTCGGCTGCCAAGGCCGGCATCGAGATCAAGGTAGTGCGCGAGCCGAATGACGGCTACTGGTCGAATGTCTGGTTGAAGAAGCCGTTTTGCACCAGTTTCTGGAGCGGCCGACCCACCGAGGACCTGATGTTCACTACCGCCTACGCGGCCGATTCCCCCTGGAACGATGCGCACTGGAAAAACAAACGCTTCAACACCTTGCTGGTCGAGGCCCGCACCGAGCTGGACCCTGACCGCCGCCGCGCGATGTACTGGGAGTTGCAGGAGATCGTGCGTGACGACGGCGGTACGATCATCCCGGTCTATGCGCAATACGTCTTTGCCAGCCGCAGCAACGTGGCCCATGGCCCCCTGGCCGCAAATCGAGACGTCGATGGCTGGAAGTCGATGGAACGTTGGTGGTTTAAGTCCTAATGGTAGTTCCATTTTACCGTATTATTTAGGGCTGGATGCATTCTGAGCGAATCTTCGACACCGTGTTTCGGATGGGTTTTGATGACCAATCACATTTATTGCTGAGAACCGGTCTGATGTCGAGTTCTACCGTAATGCGTCGCCTACTGACCGGCGATGCACAACAATTTAACCGGCGCCATCGACGTCACAGACATTTATTGGAGGACGGGTTTCGGTCGATGGACCAAATATGCCCTAAGAGTTCAGGATGACAGTGTCGAAAAACCAGCTTTTCGTTCCGGCGAGGAAAAAATTCTTGCCTACGTAAATAAACATGACACGATCAACAATAGCGAATGTCGAAAAATGCTTGGGATTAATGAAAAACAGGCTTGGTACTTGCTCAGCAAATTATCCGATTCCGGTACATTGAAACGGCAGGCTGCTTGTACTGTCTCCTTTCGAGAAAAAGCATAAACGAGTCACCGCATCGCTTTCTGAACAGCGCAACCGGATAGTTGCTTTGATTGCAAGAGAGGCGTTCCTTCCCTACGCTGCACCTGGCAGTCGAAGTGAAAATCTTTGTAAAGGCATTATAAGAGCCGGAATCTGTGTAATCGGCGTAATCTGTGGATAAATAATTTAATGACGTTTGGGAAATATTTCGGTACTAATGCGAAATGAGAAAAACGAAAATACACAAATGGATCTTTACATCCCGGTTTCGGACAAACGCATACAGTTGGAAAGCGTCAAAACTGGCGTGCAAGCGGATCAAGGAAGCGGTTTCCGAGATAAAAAAGGCTGCCCGAAAAGATCCTGAATTGGGAGCTGAAGGGTCCATTAAATTTATGGAAAAGCTCTGGCCTGCTTTGCAGCATGTGGACTCATCCTCCGGCGCTTTGGGAACGGCTGTGTATAATGCAATGGAAGTGTTGGTGGATGTTGTAATCAAAGCGCCGGCCGACGAAAAAACGAGGGAAAAATGGCTGGATCGGCTCTGGGATGCTTTCAATGAGGATGGTGTCGGTTTTCTGGATAAGCTGGGAGAACACTGGGGTGAAGTGTGCGGTTCGACCCAGACGGCTTCAAGATGGGCTGATGAGCTTCTTCCAATCGTACACCGCTGCTGGGAAGAAGCCAGACACGGCTCGTATTCTTATTTCAGCGGCACCGGCGCCTGCCTGTCGTGTCTGCTTTCATCCGGCCGGCATCAGGAACTATTGGACTTGCTGGAACTTGCGCCACATATCTCCTGGCATTACCGAAAATATGGCGTTCAGGCACTTGTTGCGATGGGGAAGAAGGGAGACGCGATTAAGTATGCCAAAGCCTCATGCGGGCTGAATGACAGTCAGATTGCGATAGATCTGGCATGTGAAAAAATTTTGCTGTCCTCCGGGTTATATGAGGAAGCTTACCAACTGTATGCCCTGATTGTAAACAGAGGCGGAACCAATCTGGCAACTTTCAGGAGTATTGTTAAAAAATACCCGATGAAAGACCCGCATGAAATCCTGCAAGACCTGATTGAATCAATGCCGGGCGAAGAAGGAAAATGGTTTGCCACGGCAAAATCTCTGGGTCTGTTACCCCTGGCGCTTAAGCTTGCTCACCAGAGCCCGTGTGAGCCAAAGACGCTGAACCGTGCGGCCGGGGATTACCTGGATAAAAATCCAAAATTCGCCCTGGGTGTGGCTATCGCTTCACTGCATTGGCTTGCCGAGGGATGGGGTTATGAAGTTACAGGCTCCGACGTATTTGCAGCCTATGACTATGCCATGAAAGCTGCCGAAAGCCTGGGTGTAACCGATCAGGTGAAAGCAGATATTGTAAAAATCGTGAGTGCGGATAAGTCCCCGGGAATTTTGATTAGGGATGTACTCGGCCGTCAGCTGGATCTATGAAAAATTAAGTGATCATTTAACTATCATGGGCGTGAAAAATTGGTGTAACGTCTTAAATATGGCAAAAGAAATATGATACTACTTGTCAACGACTCGCTCCGCCCATCAATAAAAACAAAGAAACAATTCAGTGTATCTCCGTGAATATCCGTGGTTAAAAAAATCAGATTAGTTTTCATATCGAAAAACCGCAATTTCTCAATAAATCAGAACCCGTGACAACAGCTTTTACCTCTCTGCGGAAGGCGCGGACCCGGTTATATTTTTCATTGTAATATTTATGCAATATTTTAACAGCTTTGCTTATTTGGCCCATTTCAGCATAGGTCTCGGCAAGAGAGCCGAGCACCTGGGCGGCCCTTTCATAGGCACGCCGATGTTTGTTGGAAACAATATGGTCAATTCGGCTTTCACCGATCTTTTCAGCCCACACGAGATATTCGGTTGCCTGGGATTTTGTGAACTTTCTTTGCTTTAATCCCTCAAGGATCTCCCCGCAAAAGGAAGTATTCATGTTGTCGTCGATTGAAATTCTTTCCGAATAGATCGATCGATGGTCTGCATAGCCTGCAAGTAGGGTTTTGATGGTTCCTGCCTTCTCGGAATAATTGGCAAGAACTGATAGAGCGGACCCAAAGACAACACCGGCATTACTGCCATATGACCACCCCACGCTTTTTTCTCTTTTTACCATAGCAAATGCGTCACTCAGTCTGCCTAACATCAATAACGTCTTTATGTAGAGGGTTTTTTCATCCTTATCAATTGACTTGCGGGCCTTGAAATATTTTATGACCGTACTGAGTTCTTGGTTCTTTACATTTTGCTTAAATGCTTCATCTACAAGATCAAGCAGGTTCTGATCGTTCAGGTGGGAAAAAACTTGTTCCCGTTTTCCGAGCAGCAGATTTTTGGCATCATTTAATTCTCCTGCCGCATCGATCAAGAATGTCGCGACACGCTCCCTGAACTTACCTTCTTTTAATGCCTTCAGGCCTTCTTTGCTTACCGCAACAATCCCTGGATGGTCATTTTCCTCTTCCAGGATATTAAGCCAAAACAGGTATCCCTGGGGTTGACTGTTTTTCCATTTTTTTGCCAGCCTGGACACGCCGCTGATGCCTTCTAACCGGTTAACTGCTTCCAGAAGTAAAACCGACGACCTTCCTTTTAATTCTCTTTTGCTCAAAACTTCTTTCCATTCCGGCAAGAACGATTCCAGATCCTCCATTTCGCCCGGCCTGGCATCAATAACATCCTGCATCATGGTATAATCTTCATCATAATTATTTTGATTATAAGTAGAAAATACGTCAATTTCCATTGCCTCAGCAAACGCATCCAATCTTTTATCCGCATCCGACGTTTCATAGACGCAACGGCAAAATCTTGCCCTTGCTTCTCTGATATCGGTTTCATGCCCAGGTGAAAAATATGTATTTTCCTTAATGAAACTGATCAACTTAAACAAGGCCTCATACACTTTCCGTGCCTCTGCAAGTCGGTCATCCAAAAACAGGCTTTCAGCATCATCAAATATCGATTCCAGTTCTTCAGCCTGGTTTTCGCTGATGTAATCAGGCTCCTCGTCATAATAACCATCATCTCTCCAGTGATCAGGATCATCCCAATAACTTCCGTCTTCGATGGACTCGATCCTTTCCTCAATGCTTTCCTTAAGCGCTTCAATGTCATCAAGAGTCTGTTCAACCGGACTTGGGTCCGGCGCCATTGCCGCCCTGCCATCCGGTATGCAGGATTTTATTTTTTGCAGAAAAATTATCCTGCCCGAGGTCGGGACATCCTTTGCAAGGGCGACAATCATGTGGATCAACTCTTCATTTGAAAGCGATTTGCAATACCCAGTGATAGTATCCAGGTATGGTTTTAAGGCTATCTTTGATTTTTTCATTTTTCAGTTTCCTTGCTGATAACTGCGATTTTCCAGCGGCCATCTTTTTTGTTTGCCCGACTCGGCATAGATGGCTCCGGTTTGAATGAGGAAAAAAGGCCACCACGAATTCGGAGAATCTTTTTTAAAAAAGATCTGAATCATTTATCTTGAAAAATGATCAAGTGTCAAGCTCGGCTTCTACTATGAAAAATAGCTATCTCGTCTTGAAAATTGAATCTTCTAAACGTCTTGACTTTTTTTATCATTGTTGAAAAAAACACAATAGCCTTTGGATTCCATATTCACAACTCGCGGTTGCCCGAACCACTGACGTTTTTGCGCGGTAACGCCGATATTTGGTCCCAAAATTCGTCATCGGCAGGAATACAGACTCACCCGAAACTTACCGACGTACGTTGGCTTTCTGTATTTTAAATGGGAGCTGACTGAAGAGGTGTGATATCGTCCAGTCTCATATGAAGATTATTGATAATATAGAAATAAATTTAAAACAAGGGCGCTGAAACGATGGAAAAAACAAATATCATAA
>DAOVBC010000246.1 GCA_030670715.1 Deltaproteobacteria bacterium
CCGGCAGGGGAAAACGCCTCCGGATCTGAACGATCTCGATCTTGACGATCGTGACACTTACCGGCTCCTGTCTTCCGGAGACACCACCGGTGTCTTTCAGCTGGAGAGTTCCGGAATGAAAGACCTTCTGGTGCGCTTGAAACCCGAATGTTTCGATGATGTCATTGCGCTGGTTGCCTTGTACCGTCCCGGCCCCATGGAAAGCGGCATGATCGATGATTATGTGAACCGAAAACACGGCAGAGAACCGGTTGCTTATCTATTGCCCGAGTTGGAGCCGATTTTACGGGAAACATACGGTGTTATTGTTTATCAGGAACAGGTGATGAAAATTGCCGGCACATTGGCCAGCTATTCCATGGCAGAAGCGGACGATCTGCGCAAAGCCATGGGGAAAAAAATAAAGGAGCTGATGGCCGAGCACCGGGAGCGATTCGTAAAGGGCGCTGTTAAAAATAACTTGCCCGAAGACAAAGCTGGAACAATATTTGATCTGGTTGAAAAATTCGGCGGATATGGATTTAACAAGTCCCACAGTGCCGCCTATGCCCTGATAGCGTACCAGACGGCATATCTAAAAACCCATTTTCCAGTGGAATTTATGGCATCACTGCTCACCAGCGAAATGCATTCAACCGACGGCGTAGTTAAATACATTGCAGAATGCCGCAGTCATGATATCCCCATTCTTCCGCCCGATATTCATGAGAGCGACAAAAGCTTTACTGTCACCGGGGAGAAAATACGATTCGGACTGGTGGCAGTGAAAAATGTGGGTGAAGGCGCCATCGAGTCTATTATCGAGGGTCGAAACAATCATCGGTTTTCTTCTCTTCTTGATTTCTGCGAGCACATCGATTTGAAAAAGGTGAACAAACGCGTCATCGAAAGTCTTATCAAGAGCGGGGCGTGCGATTCCACCGGTGCCAAACGGTCTCAGATGATTGCTTGCCTTGAAGATGCCCTTGAATACGGTCAGCGCGTGCAAAAGGAGAAAAATGATCCCCAGATGGGGTTGTTCGATGTAGGTGAAAAAAAACCTTCCATCAATACTCCGGAAGTGCCGAATATCCAGGAGTGGAATGAAAAACAACTTCTGGCATTTGAAAAAGAGTCGCTCGGCTTCTATATTTCCGGCCACCCTCTGGGGCATTATGAGGGCATGCTGGACAAATTTACCAATGCCGATGCGGTCACCATCAAGGAATTGAATGATGGTGGTGTTGTCAGGATTGGCGGGATCGTTACCCAGACCAAGACCATCAAGACCAAAAAAGGAGATCTGATGGCGTTCGTCACCATCGAAGATATGCACGGATCGGTGGAGGCCACCGTGTTTTCTTCTGTATACCTCTCGGTCAGTGATCTTCTTTTTGAGGACAACCCGATCCTTATCCGGGGCCGGATCCAGAAGGATGACCAGTCGGTGAAGATCATTGCGGATTCCATCATACCGATGGATAAGGCCGAGGAAGCCTGGGCGGCGAGCATCCATTTTTACCTGGATGTTACCCGAACGGACAGAGAGACGCTTTTACAATTGCAGGACACACTGATGCGCCATCCGGGATCATGCAGGGCGTTTCTCCATCTGCGCAATCCGCAGGGGACAGAGACGATTATCGCACTTTCTGACCGTATTAAACTGCAGGCCGGCTCACGGTTGACCCGTGATGTGAACGGGCTGCTTGGTTATAAAGCCATCGAAACCGTCTGCAATACGACCGCACCCGCCATCCCGGCCGGTAACCATACTAAAAACGGTAAAAAGGTCTATTTCAGAAATGGAAGACAGTAAAAGCAGCGTTTATCCTATTTTGCTGGCCGGCGGAATCGGAACGCGCCTGTGGCCGGTATCCAGGGAATTGTATCCCAAACAGCTGGTTAAGTTTATCAGTGAAGATTCCCTGGTGCAATCCACCGTAAAACGTTTACTTCCACTGCTGGACCGGGAAAATATAAGAATTGTTTGCGGCCGGGAGCATTACCATGAAATTGCCAGGCATCTGGAGGAAATTGGTATTCCGGCAGAGGGCAAAGTTATTTGCGAACCCTGCGGCCGCAACACAGCCCCGGCCATTTTGCTATCGGTCCTGCACGTTCTTGCCCAGGTGCCCGATGCGGTAGTGTGCATTTTCCCTGCCGACCATGTTATTAAAGACATCGGCAGTTTCCATGACAGATTGAAGGCGGCGATTCATCTGGCCGACAACGGTTACATAGTGACCTTCGGTATTGCGCCCAGCTATCCGGAAACAGGTTACGGATACATCGAAGGCGCTGGAAATGTGTCCGGTGGCGCTCTTGTAACGAAACGGTTTGTCGAAAAACCCGATAAAGCCACGGCACGGCAATATATTAAAGCCGGGAATTATTTCTGGAACAGCGGCATGTTTGCTTTCAAGGCCTCGGTTATTCTGGATGAATTTAAACGCTATCAAGCGGACCTTTTTGATCAAATGCAGAACATGGATGTAACATCCGGTGAAATGGAAGAGGCCGTGTACGCGCGACTGCCGGACATATCCATAGACTACGCGATCATGGAAAAAACTCGCAAGGGCGTTGTCCTGCCCGCGGACTTCGGCTGGAGTGATATCGGTTCATGGAAATCATTGTATGAGTTTCTTCCCAAAGACGCGCACAACAACGTGATTGACGGCGATGTGATTGCCAAAGACACCCGTAACTGCTTCATCATGGGTCGCGAACGATTGATTGCGACCAACCACCTGGATAACATCGTCGTCGTGGAAACACCGGATTCAATCTTTGTGTCGAACATCGATAATAGCCGGGATGTCAAGTCCATCGTTACCCGGCTGAAGGAAAAAGGGCGGGTGGAGTATCATCACCATCGGACGGTTTATCACCCTTGGGGGAATGCCACCCTGCTTGAGAAGAAAGACGGCTATCGGGTTACCCGGCTGGAAATTTATTCGAGATGCGTTTGCCCGTCCGTCCGTGACCTGGCGACCGCCTGTATTCTCACTGTAACAGAGGGCGCCGCAAAAGTCGGCGGGAATGAAGACAGCCAACAGCTTGCCCGCGGTGAATCTATCCAAATTTCGGAAAAAGACGACCGGCTGATAGAAAATCCGGGGGATGAGACCCTGGTTGTGATACAGGTCGACTTATTTTAAGGTTCAGCTGGTTTTATTGGTTCTATTTGTTTAATTTGTTAGAATGAACTCCTGCAACAACCGATAAAACCAAGCAAACAAATGAAACCAATTAAACTATTGATGAAGGATGATCATGAAAGTACCTCTGCTCGATCTGAAGGCCCAGTATGCCACCCTGCGGGAAGAGATTCTTGCGGTTACTGAAGAGGTGTTCGAAAGTCAGTACTTTATCCTGGGACCGCACGTGGAGAAACTCGAAACCCGGATAGCCGAATATTGTACCACCCGGTACGCTCTGGGCGTTTCTTCCGGTTCGGATGCGCTTCTTATTTCATTGATGGCGGCCGGAGTAGGGCCTGGAGATGAGATTATTACCACTCCCTATACGTTTTTTGCGACGGCCGGATCGATTGCCCGCACCGGTGCCCGACCGGTATTTGTCGACATTGAGCCGGACACCTATAATATTTCACCGCAAAAAATGGAGCGCGCCATGTACGCCATGTCGGATGAAACGCGCTCACGGGTAAAGGCCATTATACCGGTACACCTTTACGGCCAGTGTGCCGACATGGATCCGATCAGGGAGCTCGCCGACCAATACGGACTGTTAGTCATTGAAGATGCTGCCCAGGCCATCGGAGCGGAATACAAAGGAATGCGGGCCGGCTCCCTGGGCGATTTCGGGTGTTTTTCGTTTTTTCCGTCGAAAAACCTGGGGGCTTTCGGTGACGGCGGCATTGTGACAACCGGTTCGGACGAATTTTATGATAAATTAAAAATAATGCGGGTGCACGGATCGGAGCCGAAATACTATCACAAGGTGATCGGCGGCAATTTCAGACTGGATGCCCTGCAGGCGGCCATTGTCTCCATCAAGCTAAAACATTTAGATGACTGGAGTAAGGCACGCCAGTCCAACGCCGAAAGATATCGGGCTCTTTTTTCGGAAGCGGGTCTTGAAAGAATTCAGCTGCCGGTTGAAAAACAAAGCCGCCATATTTATAACCAGTTTGTCATCAAAGCGCCGGAAAAAAGGGATGCACTGCGTCAGTTTCTGCAGGAAGCCGGGATCGGCATAGAAGTATATTACCCCGTTCCCCTGCACCTTCAAGAGTGTTTTGCCTATCTGAAGCACCAGAAGGGGGATTTTCCGTTTTCAGAGGAAGCCGCCCGGCATACACTGGCCCTTCCGATCTATCCGGAGCTTACCGAAGACCAGCAGGTGTACGTGGTCGAGAAAATAAAGGA
>DAOVBC010000175.1 GCA_030670715.1 Deltaproteobacteria bacterium
CCCGGATTTTCCGGAGATCTTTTCGATGATTTTGTAAGACCGGGAGAAGAGATCTGGCTCATCATTCCGACGGACGAAGATGCCACGGTTCTTCTCTACGAAGATGACCAATTGATCCGAACCCTGGTATTTGATGCACGGTAGACCGCCTGGCGCATGCTGAGTGTGTTGAGTTTATTGGGTTACGAGTTGCGAGTTACGGGTTTCTCGATGGTTCCAAGTTTCACGTTTCAAGTTTCACGTTCTTTACAACCGGCTAACGGGCTAACTGACTAGGAGAAAATCTTTATGAAAAAGTTAATTGCACCATCGATACTTTCTGCCGATTTCACAAAACTGGGTGAGGAGATAGCGGCCATTGAAAAGGCCGGAGCGGACTGGATCCATGCAGATGTAATGGACGGTCATTTCGTGCCGAACATCACCTTCGGCCCGATGGTTGTAAAAGCGGTCAGGAACATCACCCGCCTTCCCATTGACGTTCATTTAATGATCGAAAATCCGGACCGCTATATTCCGGAATTTATCAAAGCCGGAGCAGACTGGATTTCCGTGCAGGTGGAAACCTGCCCTCATCTGAATCGCACGATACAGCTTATCAAAGAATCCGGCAGGAAAGCGGGCGTCGTATTGAATCCTTCCACACCGCTTTCGTCTATTGAATGGGTTATCGAATACGTCGATTATATTCTGATTATGAGTGTAAACCCGGGTTTCGGCGGTCAGGCGTTTATCCCCAACAGCATGAAGAAAGCCAAAGACCTTCGCAGGTTAATTGACGACCGCGGGCTTGCCGTATTGATCGAAATCGACGGAGGCGTTAATGAAAACACAATTACCGATATCGCCCGGGCCGGTGTCGATGTTTTTGTTGCCGGTTCGGCGATATTCGGACGGCCTGATTATAAACAGGTCATTGATAAATTCAAAAGACTTTTAGGTGAAGGTGAGAAGTGATGGTTAAAAATCAAGTAGCTATACCAAAAATTCTGGTTATTCATGGTCCCAACTTAAATATGCTGGGCAAACGCGAACCTGCTATTTACGGCAGCAAAACACTGGAAGATATTGATTCATCACTGATCTAAGAGGGGCACCGGTTGACGCTTTCTGTAGAATGCTTTCAATCCAACCTTGAAGGTGCCATTGTTGAGGCAATACAGCAGGCACATGGAAATGTCGCCGGTATAATCATCAACCCTGGGGCTTACACCCATACCAGCATTGCAATTCGCGACGCCTGCTGCTGCTGGATGTTCCAATCATCGAAGTCCACCTTTCCAATATTTATCAAAGAGAAGAATTCCGGCGTAAATCGATGATATCCGATATTGCAACTGCTCGGCTCACCGGCTTCGGCGCCGACGGCTATATCATGGCCCTCAATGCCCTATCGCGAATGATCCGCATATGAAACTCTAATGGCACTGTCAATCTGTTTCGCGATTTTCATAGCGGTACCCCACGCCGTGAACGGTTTTTATTACACTTGGCTGCCGCGGTTCCGACTCGATCTTTTTGCGAAGCCGGGCGATATGCTGGTCAAGAGTACGCGTGGTGCCGAAGTAATCCAGGCCCCAGACAGCGTTCAGCAGGGTATCGCGACTGAGGACCCGGTTGGGACGATTATAAAAATACTTTAACAGCTCCAGCTCTTTGGCCGACAGATCCATATCTTCCCCGCCCTTGCGCGCGCGATACTGCACGGTATCAATTTCAGCCTGCCCGAAGAGAAACACCGGCGGGGTATCCCCAGATTCTTCCGCTGGCTGCCGGCTGCGCGCAGCGCGCCTGAGCACCGCCTCTATGCGGGCCAGCAATTCATGCACACCGAAGGGCTTTGTGATATAATCATCGGCACCCAGCTGCAAACCAACGACCTTGTCGATTTCCTCTCCTTTGGCTGTGAGCATAATCACCGGCATATCAGAGTTTTGAGTACGGATTTCCCTGCAGACATCGTAGCCGCTTTTTCCGGGCATCATGATGTCGAGTATAATCAGATCATACGGGTTGGTTTTATACAGCGCCAGAGCCTGTTCACCGTTTACTGCCGGCGTAGCTTCATAGCCCTCGCTTTCAAGGGTATCAATAAGGCCCGTGCGGATGTGCGCATCATCTTCGGCAACCAGAATCTTGATCTTTTTCATATTAATCCTGTCAAGCATAAGGCTAAAATGGTATTAATACGACAAAACAGCTTCCACCGCCGGAGCGTGGCTCAAACAGCAGATCTCCACCGATATCGCGCAGCAGCCGGCGCGCAATACTCAGTCCCAGCCCCGAACCTGGCTGGCGGGCCGTTAACGAATCATCAACACGGTGGAATTTATTAAAAATCTTTCTCCTGTGGGGGTTCGGCACCCCGGGTCCACGATCCTGGACTTTGATACAGCAGGCTTCAGCAGAAGATTCCAGCGACACTGTCAGTTCTTTTCCCTCCGCGGCGTATTTTATCGCATTGTCAATCAGGTTCAGCAGCACCTGCTCCAAGGTATCACGATCAGTTTGAACTTTATTCGTCGAATCCGGAATCTGTTTTATCAACACCAGGCCGGCCTGTTCCAGCCGCATCCGGTGAGCATCGATAATTTCGTGCAGAAATAAGGGTATGTCCAGTTCTTTTATCCGGTATTGTTTGCGCCCCTGTTCCAGCCTGCTGAAGTCGAGAACATTGTTTACCAGCCGGGTCAACCGCTGGCTCTCATCGACGATCACATTAAGATAATCTTTCTTTTTCTCCGGTGATTGTATCCGATCCTCGTTGAGCAGTTCCGCGTACATACGGATGCTGGTCAGCGGTGTCTTGAGTTCGTGAGATACATTGGATACAAAACTTGTTTTCCGATGGGCATCTTTCAGATTCCGCAGGGCCTGCCAGGTCAGCAAGGCGCCACCGAGGAGAATGGCGGTGATAAAAACCGCCAGTAGAAGAAGAGATAGCAGAAAAAATCCCCTGGCCGGTTTAACAGCCGTTCCCTTTTCGGCAAAATACACCGCTATCTGCCAGTGCGGCAGCTGGGGGGACAATGGGACAGCAATTTCCGGGCGATCGGAGTTATTAATCGGAGCGCTACCGGCCTGATGCAGTATTTTCCCACTGCCGTCGATCAGCCCGAACACCATGCCGGAAGGTAGTGTTTCCTGCCGGGGAAAGTCCAGTATAAGCCGGGAGAGCAATGTCATGACTTCCAGCTCGACGCCGTAAATTAAACCGTCGGGCCGGTGCTGCACCCATCCCAGCAGATAAAGACTGTTGTCCGCAAACCATGGAATCCACCCTGAGGCGCCGCGATCTGCCGCGTCAGACACCATCATTTCCGCGGAAGGCCCTGCAACCTTCCCTCTGGCCAATTCCATCAACTTGCGCCTTGCGGGTGGATTTTTTTGGTGTAATTTCCCCGGACTGGAAATCTCATCGCGGGTGACCAAACCTTCGGGCTGAAAGCGGTCCGGTGATTCGATCGCCCCTGATGTTCTCGATCCCGGGCCCTCCACTGCAACGGATTGCCAGGGGATGCGTCCGCTAATAAGCGCATGGTAGCGGGTGATGAATTGGACTTCTTCGGCAGTGGCAGTGTCATCCGGGAGCGGTTTCACGAGACCGTCAACCGGATCCCAGATAAAGCCGTTTCTGATTAAAGGATTTTGAATTTCCCACCTGGAGAGGGTTTCATTGATCTCTTCAGCGGGAATTGCCCTCAGCGCCCGGGTTAGTTCGTCTTCTACCGCTTCCACTGTGATCAGCAGAGTGTCACCGACGGCCTGGGCCCTTTCACGGGCCGATAGACGCGCTTGCTGATTGATTCTCTCCTGCTCATGGTGCAGCAGTTGAAATGCGGCTGTGGCGATAACCGCCGTCGGAACGAGCAGGAGCAGCCAGTATGTAATAATAGCCCTTTTGGTCATGGTGAAATTTAATATCACAGGAACAGACAAATCTCAAATATACATGATTGGGGTTCAAGGTTCAGGGTTCAAGGTTTTTTGATTTCGCTGGGTTTATTGGGTTCGTTGAGTTGATTACACTATGCGCTATGCTCCATTAGCTTTTTACGAGTTCGTCAAAGCTGAAAGCTGAAAGACTTTAGCTCGTAAAATGAAAAACGGTTGTGTCAGTTGAGTCCGTAACTCGCAACTTGGAATCATCGAATATTCAACATCGAGTATCGAACAGCGCCCCGGTTCTCCCGTTCCCCGACTTATCATTACCCCGTTTCTCCGTTACGCCGGTTCTCCGTTTCTGCCCTTCCCCGGCTCTCCGTCTCTCCGCTTCACCGTTTCGACCTCTTAGCCCGTAACTCGCAACCCGTAACTCGCAACCCGCAACCCAAGTAACCCGTAACCCAAATCATTCCCTCTGCTGCTGGGTCTTCATCTGAAAGGATTCCGTGCGCAGAATTTTACGCTGTTTTTTCGTCATACCCTCGCTTTCAATGGTCGCCGCCTGTTCTTCCATTTCATCGGCCTTGTTTAACAGGCTGTCGTCATCAAATTCCTGCCCGGCTTCTCTTAACTTGCGGGCGGATTTTTTAAGTTCCTTTACGGCTTCCTTTTTCCGGCCTTCGTCCGAAAGCGTTATGGCTTTGTCTTTTGCAATCGCGTTGAGATTGAGTTGATAATCCCGGTAAACGTTGACGTTGGTTGACCCTCTAACCTCGTTGCGGTCTTTGCTGAATCTGGCCGTGACGCGTCCGGATGCCGACTCGTTCTGACGTGAAAACGGATTTTCATATAAAATCATAGCGGAGGCGATTTCTCTGCTCTCACCGCTTCGTCCTCCTGAAATCTCCACCTCCAGAAGTGCATATTTCTCCTGGTTGCCGTACAGCTGGTTCAGATAAAGTTCAACCGTCCGACCCCGAATGCGACCCTGGCGCCCTATAATACTCAGCGGGCGGACACCGTCCGGGACTTCGATGATCAACTGCACTTTCCTGGCCACCACGCTGAGTACATCCCCCAGTTCAGCAGCAAATATTCGCGGCAGGTCATAACTCGATTCAACGAAATAACTGTTTCCATCACTGTTCTGGGCCAGCCGAGTCATCAAATCTTCATTGTAATCTGTGCCGACCCCCACAGTTGTTACCGATATGTTCTCCTTTATCAATGCGGTCCCCAGGCGTCCCAGGTCCTCCGGGGTCCTCGGACCAACATTGGCCAATCCGTCCGATAACAGTATGATACGATGGACATATTGATAGCCCAGGTTTTTACGCACCTCTGCAGCTCCCTGGCTGACACCTCCGAATAGGGCCGTGTTCCCGCCCGAACGGATTTCTCTGATCCGTGCTTCAATCCATTCCAGGTTGCCGGCGCTCTGGGCCGGAACGATTGTCTGGACATTGTGATCATAAACCACCAGGGAAAAGATATCCCGCGAGCTGAGCCGCCGGAGTGCTTCGACGGCAGCCTCTTTGGCTTTTTTTAGTTTTTCCCCTGCCATGGAACCAGAACGGTCCAGCACGATGGCCAGATTTACAGCCGGTCTTTCCCTGTTCTCCGGCGGTGGCGGCGCATCGAGGGTTACTTTTACAACGGCTCTCTGGGGTCCGTTTACCGGCAAAACCTTACGGTCGATTTCCACCCGACAGTCCACCCGTGTC
>DAOVBC010000026.1 GCA_030670715.1 Deltaproteobacteria bacterium
GCAAGGAGGAAAGGAAATGGAAATTACTGAAACCAAGCAAAACGATGTCAGCATATTCAAGCTGAACGGTCGCCTTGATTCGAATACTTCTCCTGAGTTGGAAAAAAAACTGGGCGATGCCATGGAAGACGGCACAAAAAGCATGGTGATTGACTTCGAAGACCTGGACTATATTTCCAGTGCCGGTCTAAGGATTATATTGAAAACGACAAAAGATTTAAAACGGTCGGAAGGCAATATTATTCTGTGCGCCATGCAGGATTATGTGAAAGAAGTATTTGAAATCGCCGGTTTCGATTCTTTTCTTCCCATTGAGCCCACCATGGATGAGGCATTGGCGAAGATCTAATTATTCGCCACAGAGACTTAATTCATCATGTTTTAGGTTTTACGTTTTAGGTTTTAGGCCAAAGAAACATTTTTATTTTCAATCACTTAAAACTTAATACCTAAAACTTAAAACATTTGTAATAATATTTTCTCTGTGGACTCTGACTTCGGCGAGCTCCCCTCGACAAGCTCGGGGCTTGAGCCTGTCGAAAGCAGTCGAGTCGTGATCTCTGTGGTGAAATTTACTTCTTTCATCTCATCCCCACCAGTCCGCGACTTCCCAGTTCGCGTAAAAATCGGGTTACCGCTACTTCTGCCTCTCGCGGGTGCAACTGATGCTTTTCGGTAAATTCCTGGATCATCTTGCGGACGGTGCGTTTGCCGTCAATAAGATCCCACACCTCTGTACCCAGAGCGTCCAGCTGCAGCTTTTTATGTATCGTGCCGCTTGCCGGTCCGCCAAAACGTTTTATCAAACCGGAAAACCAGGGGCGCACGGTTGCCGAATAGGAAAGAAGAACATCACCGGTTTCCAGGCGTGATTCATTTACCTGAAGTGTCTTTGCCGGCGTGGATTGCAGGGCTTCCGCCCGGGAGATTCCACTTTGTTTGCGATTTTTTTTAAAGGCTTTCATAATTGCGACAGATCCGGTTGAACGCTTCGCGGTCAATCGGCTGATTTCCTTCCATTTGGACGCAGAGGATGCGGTTTTTTTCTTCCACGTGCCAAAGTCGGATGCACCGATAAGGGGGTTTCCCTTGCAAACGGTTTTTCCAGAGTGACCCTATCGATGAAGGGGCAATGCTGCCTTCTGCAACTGCCGTCTCGACCATTTCAATTGACAGGGATTGTTTGCCGAAAAGGTCAAAACGCACGCTGGCTATTTCTTTCAGGTTGTGAGTCGTAAGAAGAATCAACGCCGGACTCCAGCGATGCAGCGTCATCTGCTGCTTTCCATTCGAAAAGGCCAGCTCGAAATCCCCCGCATCAAAGCGGTGGCTTTTCAACTTATATTCCGCAGGCACCTCAGCGCGAATATCGTACACGGCCCAGAGCGTCGTACGATTTTGACTGTGATCGAGAAAAGATGCCAGCATTCGGCGGGTCACGGAACCGGTTCTGTCAGAGTCCCTGTAAAAAAACTGAATCAGCGTCGCGTTCCGGCATTGCGGACAATAGACGATGGCCCCTCTGCCGGCGACTGATTCCGCGTGCCAGGAAAATCCGGTCGTATGGTAGTCCTCCAGTGCTTCCGCCCATGCCGCCGGCAGCGGCCCTTCGCGTAAGGTTTTCCGAAGCCGCCTGCGATGGAAAGCGGCAAGACGTCTCAGCTGGGACTTGTGTGAAAACCTGCCTCTGACCGGATTCCATTTCAGCTCCAGCACCGGCCCCTCTTCTGTCTCGAGCATCAAATACTGCAAACCTATCTGCCCGATTTCCCAGTCCACGGGGCAGTCAAAACGAATACCGTTCCAGGCGATCTGGCGCCAGGGTGTGTGTGCGGTATCTACCACGTTACTCAAGCAGCTTTAATTTTAAAATATGTTGTTTATCTGAATAGATACTGGATACTCGATACTGGATATTGGATACTTGATACTGGATACTTGATACTGGATCATGGATTTTTATCTTTTTATAGCTGGTATTAACCTTGATCCAGTATCCAGAATCCTGGATCCAGGATCAACTCACATCAAGCATCTATGATCAATGGACATCGAGCTTCCAGTTTCAATAAAGCAATCTGCCCAGCGACTTAAGAATCAGCGCAAACCCCATGGCAAGCATGCCGGTGAGACCCATACCACAGGAAAAACCGGCCAGCAGGACCGGTGCGTATTGCCGCCACATGGCGCCATAACGTTTGAAAAAGAAAAAACGGCCCAGCAGCGCCCCGATCACTTCCAGGAGATGCCCATGGGGCGCCGTTTGCCCCAGACCCCGAACCACACCGTAGATTAACATGACCGGCAGGCCCAGCACCGATAGCAGGGCATATGTAATCAGGCCGAAAAACAGGCCGGCGAACATATAACTCCCCCGCAGCGCCTGGAAAAACAAAGAGTTGCCTTCCAGAGTTGAGGTTTGCATCAGCAGCGTGTTAAGCGCCTGCAGGTGCCACAATTCCTGGGCATAGGGATAACTGGCTGACGGAATGGGTGCCAGGCGCCAGATAAACTGTGAAAACATCAGGCTGGCAATCATCACCACCGGAAAAACGACGATTTCAGACTTGATAATGCCCCGCAGGCTGGTTCCCGTTAGTTCAATTTGCCGGAATTGAACCGTCGCTTCACCGTAGTTGTGAATCGGAATCGGCGCGTACCAGATTTCAATCCCCTGGTAGCCGAAAAATTTGGCCCCGGCAATAAAACTGGCTTCCCGCACCATGGGCAGACTCACAAACTGACCGGCAATACCCTCCATGCGGGCGGTAATATACGACACAAGCGGTGTGTAAATGAAACCGTAGCCCAGAAAGAAAATCCAGGGGAAATTGGGTACCAGCCACACACAAAGGCCGACATACGACAGGGTCGAAAACACATAGATGCCAATGGAAATCCAGATATTAATATCCCCTCGACCCGGGTGAGACCGCAATAAATCCCTGAGACTGCCCCGTCGGTCGGGTCCGCTTTTTCCAAAAGACCGGAAAACAGACCAGATACCGATCACCGCGATGGCAAGACCCAGGCCGATGCTAAAACTCATATAAAAATCGAAATTGTTGGCAAATACAGTATCTACCGTTCCCATGCCTTCGTGCCAGCGGTGAAGGATTCCGTGTCGATAAAGAACCGGGTTGGCCACAAAGGTAATAATAATGCCGATCAGCCCGCCGATAACGGCCCAGAACGGCAGGACCATGCCGACAAATACAAGGGTCAAATCGAACTGGATCCCCGTAGCCACCGCCGGCATCACCCGCTCGGTGTGACGGGTCAGTTCAACCCAGGGGATCGGTATCAGTCGGATCGGCTCCATTAATACAAGGCCTGAAACCGTCGGTAAGAGAACGTAGATACCGCCGAAAATCAGGCCGATCATACTGCCGATGGAAAAAACCCGCCACTTCCAGCTTTTCTGCTTATCCTCGGTGGACTCGGCCAGGGCCATGGTCCCCAGCGCACCGACCGGAGCCATGGGAAACGGAAGTTTTTCCACATCCGATGTCAGCCGGTAGAGCGTGTATCCCAACCCGAAATGGTCGATCCGCTGGATGAGCTGAGTGCCGACAAGCAGCAGAATCGGAATCAGCCAGTCGCGATGAAAAAAGGTTCGTTCAACCAGAGACGCAGACTCCGAAGATGGCGCGATCCAGGTCGGAATGTATTCGGTCAGACCCAGCATCCTGGCCGCATCGGACTGCACCAGATACTGACTCCACAGCAGGCCCTGAAATGGTGTGGCCATTGCGGCCCCGGCCATATAGTAGAGCAAAAATATTTCCTGATGTTTCAGTTCGGTATAAGAGCGCTTGGCCACTTCGGCAAAAAGGATGATGGTCACCCACCGCGCGGCCGGTCCGATACCGGTGCCGATCACCAGCTGCAGGTACATGCTGCCCGGCATCATCAGAAAACCGATAAAGATCGCCCCGACAACAGTCTTCCAGTCGAAACCCTCTTCAAAGTGATCCGGTGTCTTCAGCAGATCCCGATATTCTTTTAGTTCCTTGTCGTCGTACATAATCAATGGGTTCCGGGTTACGAGTTACGAGTTACGAGTTATAGGTCGGATTAATACCAACCTGAAACTCGCAACTCGAAACCCGCAACTCAACTTGGTAACACCAGATAACTCGCGTAACTGAACAGCCCGATGATGGCCCAGCTGCCGCCCATGAAAAAATCACCGATGATCAACCCGATAAAGAAAAACCGCAATTTCTTAAACAGTGCAACGCCGCCGTACCGCATGCACAGAATGTTACAAAGCCACCCGATAAAGAAACTGAACCAGAGAATTCGCATGGCCGAGCTGTAGGCGGTTAAATACCCGATGGGGTGTATCGGCCACCAGTAAAAACGATGGTAACAGACGACCAGCACCAGCATTACCAGCGCACCGATCAGTGAAAAAATCAGCACCCAGTCACCGTAGTGCACCGGCGTTTCGATCAGGTTTTGCACATTTTCGTACACAGCCACTGTTGTGCGCGTGGCCCAGTCCAGTTGCAGTTCTCTAACACCATACTTGTAGCACAGAACCAGCATGGCAAGCAGGGAGACGGCTATTGCGGCTGTCAGGGTTAACATGATGCTTCCGAGGATAAGCTTTCTGGGGTCCATGCGATGCGTCACCCGGCCCGTGTGCATCAGAGAGGGCATCAGCGACTCCCGCAAATCTACGAAAAGCACCTTTTGCACAACAGCGGCAAGGACAAGCCCGACAGTGGAGAAAAAACGGGGGCCGAAAATGAAAAGAAGTCCGTCCACAGGGGCGGCGGTCAGCGTAAAATAGGCAATACCGCCCTGACAGATGACACGGCTTGCCACCAGCATGACCATAAAGAAAGCGCACACAACTAAGAACGAGGTGATCAGTGGTATGCCAAAATAATAAAACCAGGCTATAATAAAAACCGAACCGCCGAAAAAGCCCCAGAAGGCAAATCGTAGAGACAGCCATTCCTTGCGGGACGGGTCACTGCTGCCGACCTGAAACGCCTCGCGTACAACGCCCAGCAGATGTTGCCTCGCCAACCAGAAGAGAAAAACAAAAAATACGGCGTAGGCTCCGATCATCTGGGTTTCTTCAGGCCGTGCCAGGGTGGGACCGAAGGTGATTCCCAGCTCTGCCGCCGGTATATTGTATCCGAGAATACTTAGAAGACCAAACAGGATTCCGCCCAGTATGAAAAACGCCCAGAAGGACAGGGAAATTTGCTTGGAGGTGAGAAACGCAAAACCGATAAAAGCCGGATAAATGAAAATTTTGAGCTTGTAGAAACCGGAAAAAAGACCGTATTTCGGAAAATACGGTCCGGCCAGAATCAGCGTCGGTATATGGGGTACAGCCGGAAAATAAAAATTCAGCCCGTTGATCAGATGCAGCACGACCGGAATCATCAATCCGGCTATCATAAAGCGATTGGTCAGAAAACGGCCCAGCACATTGCCGTCAAACGCCTCCTCCATGAGCTGCGGTACACGCAGGAGAGGAAAGTTCATCCGCTCATTCTCCATGGCCTGCCGGCTGAGCAAATTAACCATGCAGAGCATCACAAAGTAGCAAACGAGAATAAAAACGCTCCAAACCGCCAGCGGGACAACCCAGGCCGCCCATGGAATATTTGCAAAAACCTCCCACCAGCTCATCTGGCGCCCACCGGAAAGCCCGTCATAAAGCGCTGATACCGCCTCCGGGCTTTGTGGAAATAGCGCACTCGGGAGCAACGGCTGCAGTACTTCCTCCCAGCGGTTTCCCACGGTGGCAAAGTGATACGGTGCTGTAAGGTTAATAAAGAAAGTACGGGCCAGCCCTGTGTAGGCGACCCCTGAAGCCAGAACCATCAATATCCAGGCCATCAGAAGTTCTCTGCCTGTCAGCCAGTCCCATTTTTTAAACAATTTTTTAACGACTGCCGCGATGAAAGTCATCCAGATCAGAAAGTAAAACGGCGCCAGGGGAAAATGGCCGCCGCCCAGCGGCGTTGCACCGCGATAAACATTATTAAACGGCGTGATGGCACAGATCGCAATCGCCAGTATAAAACCGATAATAAGCGCGCGAAACCGGATTGGCGCTGCCGGTGCCGGACCGGTAGTCGGAGTCCGATCTGCCGGATCCGTACATGTTTTATCGGCCTGAATCGTATCGGGATTCTTCTCCATTTCTATCCATTCCGCTCGAACTGCGTCAGGCTGATTGCCTGCTTTTCTCCTCTGTCAACCATCAGTTTTTCATATTGAGCTTTGAGGGTGTCATCCAGTGACCGCCAGATCAGAAGCTGTTTGCGCAAGTCATCCAGAAACGCTTTGTTAATCCGCCTCCAGGCGTTGGCTTCTCCGGCGAGACGCTCCAGCCGTACCTGGATTTCAATAGATCCGGGGTCTCCGGTTGCTGCGCAAAAGGCAATCTCGACATTTTGCGTAATCCCGAAATCAAAAGGTGCCAGCCAGATATGCACGAAAAATTGTAGTAAATCTTCAGCAATAGCTTCCCCGGCCGGCTTTACCGGCTGTTCGGTGCCGGATTCCCGGCATTTTGCCAGGCGGAAGTTTAATTCGCCGGCCGAAAAAAGCCCGTGCGACACGTCCTGGTGCCCTTCGAAATGCTCAAGAAGATATCCGCCGACACTCAGATGTTCCCTGTAATTCATCAGAAACGGCAGCTCCAGGTCAATTCTGTTGCCCACCGCTTCCGGGAGCTTCCAGGAACGATTGACATCCGGGATAGCGATTTCAGCAGCCACCCTGGAGGGGTAAATGACCGAGATCAAAACCACCAGTATGACCAGGACCATGGCAGCTACACCGGCCATGGAAGAATAATTCACTGTTATTCCCGACCAGAGGGCAGTGCCGGCAAAAAAACTGGCTGTGACCTGTGCCAGCAAATACCCCAGAACGACACTTAGCACGGCAAAGGCCAATGCCTCGGCAATAAACAAAAACGATACGTGAGAGGGCGCCAGCCCGACCGAGGTATAAATGCCGATCTCATGTTTTCTCTCATAGACACTGCCGATCATCGTGTTAAGCACAATGAAAACAGAAATGATGAGTGGAATAACGACGTTGGGAACACCGCTGTAGCTCATGGTATCGCTGGCCTGGTATATATAAATACCGTCCGGTTCTCCTGCAAAAAGAGTGAGAGCGAACCGGTCAACCAGGTTTTCAGCCGTTGACCGGTTTACTAATCCGGCTTCAGGTCTTATGGCAACAGCCTTGAAATGTCCACCGGCTGCCATCAGGCTTTGGTAGGGAATAATTACCGTAAGGTCGCCGGAAATGTGCTGGTAGCGACTCTGAAATGACCGGACATCTTCACCCGATTCCATGGCTTCCAGCTCGACCTCGCTCATTTCCATTGTGACTTCACTGGGAAAGATAACAGGCGTCAATGGCTCTCCGTCAAGATCCGCCCTTTCCATAAGCGCTTTTCCCGAAAAAACACCCACGACCTGAAACGGCATCCCCCACAGTAATACGGATATGTCTTCCAAACGCCCCGGGTCGATACCCAGATCCCGGGCCATCCTTTCGGGCAGCAATACCACCCGGCGCTCATCCGGATAAAACCACCTCCCGCCGATCAAAATACGGTCCAGACCGGTGACTTCAACTTCATCTGCGGAAAGACCGATCACCCCACCGGCCTCGTAGACCCGATTTTTCAATCGCACCGGCACATTCAGGGCGCGGGTCGGATCCTGATCTTCCAGCCATACTCTGGGGGCGGCCGTTCCTTTCCCCTCGAAATGATTTGATATAATGGCGAGCGCTTCTGCCGGCAGATCTTTCCAGTTGAAATTTTTATATAAATACCCCAGATACGGCGACTGCTCCTGCAGTAAAAGCCGGGTGCGATGCCGCATCGATTTAACGGAAGTAAAGCTCATCACGGTAAAGGTAAGAATAATAAGGGTTGTGCAGGTCAGCACAGTTCGTAACCGGCGGCGCCTTAAATTGCTGACGCCGAGTAAAAACGCCGCCACAAAGGCTTTCCATCGTCCTATTTCAGCGGCTTTCTTTTGCATGGCACGTCTCTGGAGTTTGGTCATCTCCTCTTCAAATCGAAAATAGATAATCAGAGTGACAATCAGAGACAGTCCCATGATGAAAAAGGCCAGGATCACTACGGTGGGGCTGTAGGCAAGCTTGAAGGCCGGATGAACGTTGTAAATAACAGCGATGAGCAAAAGCAGGATACCGCAAAAGGCAATGATTCTTTTATGAATGTTCGAATAGGAAAAGATCAGCCGCTCCATGCAGAATGCAAAGGGCACGAAAAGAGCAATGTAAAAAAGGACGCCGAAGAGAACATCTTTTTGCGTTTTTTCCACATCATTATATACCCGACTCGCAAGGGCCCAGGACCGGGTGGCCGCCTCGGCAAAACGATCATAGACTTTATCCTGCAAAGCCTTTGCGGCCGCATTCAGCGCGGCCACCCCTTGTTGGCGCAGTTGCGATATCCTTTCATTATATATGCCGTGCTTCTCAAGATTTTCAATCCGCGGGCCAAGCAGGGCCCACATGTCGCGGGCCACCCGGTAGTCGGTATGTATCAGGTTTGGCCAATCATCCACAAGATAGCCGACCCCATCCGGTCGCTTATCATCTGCATTGAGCAGGATCATCTTTTTTTGCAGGACCGTATCGGAAAGGGTCATCTTCATGCGGGTACCGGGCTCCAGATACATCGAAGCAATGATGGATGAACGCGTGTCGATTCTACTCCACCAGTAACGGGCGGGTTTTGCCTCTCTTCGTCCGTCAATGAGCTGAATTTTGGTCATGTACCGGAAACTGCGCGGTTCGAGAAGATTGAAAATCGATGTTTGTTTACAGCCGAATATGACCAGCGTCGTCTCGACATTACTGCGCTCGATTTTCAACCGGTACGCCGGCTTTCCAGTCTGCTTTTTTTCAATGGCCCACGTCACGGCTCCGGTGTCCGGATCAAACTTGTATCCCTCGATGATGACCTTGTCCCGTACCAGTTTTTTGGTGGCCACCCCTTTAAGGTAAAACTTTCCCATACTGTCAACCATGCTGTAATAGCGGCCGGGGCCCTGGAAAGCCATGATCACCATACCCGGTGCCGGCTGGTCGGGAAAGAGTTCCCCATGGCGTAAAAACTTCGCCTTGCCGGATACATTGGTAAATCCATTCCTGGGAAACTGCCCGTGGTGCAGCCGGGGGGCTTTGGTTAATAAGTTCACCAGAGCTGCGATCTGGGTACTCTGGTTGGCGGCGAACTGCCGGTTTATATTATTCGGAAGATCTGAGGGGGTCCCCCAGCGGGGCCTTGCGTCGTTAACGGTCACCAGGGTGAAACCGATGTAACCGGCAAGAGCGCTGACCTCTCCGCCCAGTGGAGGGCGATCCAGAAAATAACTCTGCCAGGAGCGTTTCCGGCTGGGTCGCAGGGTATCCCGGTAAAGTACGGGTCCTTCTGAAACGTCCTTTAGACTTGATGCACTTTCCCTCAGAGCTTCCTCGAGAGTGCTGTATGCCGGGGTTCTGTTCACACGCGATCTGAGTGAATGCAACCAGCCGTAATTAAATGCCCCAAATCCGTCGCCATGACTCGACAGATGAAGGGAAACCACTGCGGCAATTTCCGCCGATTTGGCAAGATTGCGAAAACGCCGGGCGCTTTTAAGGGTTTTCAACTGTTTCCCGGCATCGGCAAGGATGCGTGTGTACTCTTCAATGGAAGGCGGAATGAGGCGTTCAATGGCCTTTAGCTCTTCATCAGAAATATCGGTCAGGTTGGTTTTCCATCCGAGGCGGCGCAGGACCGTCCTCTCTTGGACCAGATTATCGATAATCTCCTGGTTTTTGTCCCCGGTCGTATCCAGTCGCAACCGCATAAGCCTGCGGGAGATGGAATCAACTTCGGTCTTTAAGCGCTCGCTGACGGCATCCAGCAGTAAATCTGCGGTTGCGTCTTCCTCCGATATCGCCGCCGCCCGGAAAGATGACACACCGCGCTTGCCGGCATCGTCCAGCAGTGACAGAACTTTGCGCGTGTGCTTTACCGTCGCCTTGAGGTCTTTTCCCAGCCTGCGCATGTCTTTCGAGCGAAAGCGAATACTCCAGATCATCTCGCGCATTCCGGCCAGAGTCTGGGCGTGACCGGCAGTGGCAACGAGAAGTACCGACCTTCCCGGCGGCTGCCGGATAAAAACACGGGCAAGTTTCAATAAGGTGGCGATACTGACCGCTTCATCCGCTCCGGGGGACAGTCCCGGAACAAAGACCGTGCTGTCATAAAAGGCTTCAACGATGACCAATTCATCGCGCAGATCGGGATCGGTCCCGGAGATGAGACCGTAAATGTTTTCTCCCTGAACCTGCTGCCACGTTGTATCGGAGTGCAGCCTTATGTTTTGAAAAATCAAGCCGGCCGGTGCTGTTTCAAAGGGGCCGAATACTTTCCGTGCCTCGGACCGCTGCATCCGAAACCGCGGAAAATGAACCGGAGACAGCTCCATTTTGTCTTCAAAAAGCATTTTGGGTGTGGCATCGCCGTCAAGATAAATCAAAGCTTTCGCTCCCAGGGATGCGGCATGAATCCAGTTCTTGCTCGAATCGATATCCATCAGAACGATGGATCCTTGAATCTGTTTACCGTTAAAATGATGCAATTCCCCGAGCCCGACATAAACCAGCGGACCCTCAAGGCCCCGGGACAGTATCGTCTGTGGAGATATGGCGTTGAGAAAAAACGGTCGGACAGGAACGGTAAAATTCTTTTGGGGTACGATCAGGCGACTGCCTTTGTGTCGCCGAACCGGTAAATTAAACAGATGGCTGCCGACGGTATCAATTCCCAGTTGTTTGAATTGCTCCTTGATATAGGCTGCAGCGGAATTGCAACCGGGAGTGCCGGTGCTCCGGTCCTCGAAAGATGCGAACTTCTCGATGTCGGCCATGAATTGACTACCCGGCAATTCTTGATCAGCCGCACTTGCCGGAAGTGAAATGAGAATAGTGAGCGCCCAAAGTAAAAGAATCGGCGAAACGGCGAAACGGCGAAACGGAGATTTACGAAACGGCGAAACGGAGAAACGAAGAGAGAGATGAATCGGGGAAACGGAGAAACGGGAAAGAGATAGAGACGGAGAAACGATGAAACGGAGAAACGGAGATTTACGAAACGGGGAAACGGAGAAACGGAGAAACGGAGCGAAGTAAAATAAGTGCCGGCACACTCTTTCGAGTTTAATAATTGAATTTTTTAGACTAAAAAAAACAAACATTTCGTTTAGCCTCTTTCATCCGTTATAAAAACGCTCCGTTTCCCCGATTCTCCGCTTCTCCGCTTCATCCCCTGCGCCGTTTCCCCGGTAATCCGTAACAAATACTCTCCGTTTCGCCGGTTCTCCGTTTCATCCCCAGTGCCGTTTCCCCGATTCTCCGCTTCTCCGTTTCATCCCCTGTGCCGTTTCGCCGCTTGCCGGTTTTTCGCGCTTTGCGCTCTGCTCTCTGCGCTTTGCGCCATGCATTTTTCTATTCCCTCTCCTCAATGGTGCCGAGTGAAATGGAAAGTTCTTCCCGGTTTTCTATCTTATCGACTCGTCCGTCCCGGATCCATACGACCTGGTCCGAAACGTTCAGCATTTTAAAATCGTGGGTGGCGGAAATAACGGTGACCTTTCTCTCCTGGCTCAGGTTTTTAAGCAAAGCAATGATTTCTTCGCCGGTACTCAAATCGAGATTGCCTGTCGGTTCATCGGCCAGGATGATAGCCGGGTCATTGGCCAGGGCCCGGGCCACCGCAACGCGCTGCTGCTGTCCCCCGGAAAGCTCCGATGGTTTGTGCTGAAATCGATCGCCCAGTCCCACCAGGTCCAACAGGCCGATCCCTTTTTCCACTGCTTCGTCATTATTCATTCCGGCAAATATCATTGGCAGGGTCACATTTTCAAGGGCCGTCATCACCTGAATAAGGTTGAATGTCTGAAATATGTACCCGATCTTGCGGCACCTGAGCCATGCCAGCTCATACGCATCCAGTTGGGCGATATCGACTTCATCGATGAACACCTTGCCGGTGGTGGGTTTGTCCAGGCCGCCGATCATGTTGAAAAGGGTGCTTTTCCCGGATCCCGAGGGACCCATGATGGAAATATAGTGGCCAACTAAAATTTTAAGATTGATGCCCTTCAGGGCCTCCACTTCCAGCTTTCCCAGCTGAAACTTCTTGGTCACTCCGGAAACACGAACAATGTTGTGGTTATCTGGCATGGTCAATCTCGCTTGTATTTGATGCTTCAGATCTGTCCATAAAATTTTTCATAAACACGCGATTCTCGATACTGGATTCTGGATACTGGATACCGGATCAAGGAAATAGTTTTTCTATTCTTCTTTGCATCATCGTTTCCCCGGTTCTCCGTTTCTCCGGTTCACCGGTTCTCGGGATCATTCATACTTATAGAATCGTTCAACCGGCATACTTTGAACCCTGAACCCTGAACCTTGAACCTGGAACCCATATTGTTACTGCTCCACCCGCATTGCTTCCACCGGCTGCATTCTGGCGGCCACAATGGCCGGATAAAAAACGCCGATGAGGCTTAAAAGAAATCCAACACCGGTAGCTGTGGAAACAGAAACGATAACACCCTGCCACGAAACGTGTATCAGCGCAGCTGATCCAAAGCTGATTAACGAATTAATCAATGCGAACAGTGCGCCTGCCAGTGCGCCTGCGATACCACCCGCAACACCCTGCATGCCTGCTTCCAGAACAAAAAGCCGCAGGACAAAACGATCAAGCGCCCCCAGGCACTTCATGGTACCGATCTCCCGGAAACGTTCAGTCACCGCCATCAGCTGTGCGTTTACAATGCCCACCACACACACCAGCAGCGAC
>DAOVBC010000186.1 GCA_030670715.1 Deltaproteobacteria bacterium
CGGGGGCATTCCTGCCCCCTCCGCGTTCTCCCGCGAAAATCATGCGGGAGCCGCGGTCTCCCCCACTGCTAAGTCATTGAAATGACGAAGCCACTCCGCCAATATCGTTACTCGGGGAAACGTACCCCGTGAACACGTACAAAAATTCTTCCTTCGAAAAGCAACCGTTCTTTTCCGGTCTGGCTCGCCATTCTCTTTTTTGTATCTGTTTCCGCCCCCATTGGCAAATGCATGACGACTGTTGCGGGATATTCGGTTCGGCGCGAGAAAATGACGAATTGGAAGCCAAAGAGAAATTTAAGTTGTTAAAATTATACAAATTTCGTAAAATAAGAGTTTGTTGCTGCAGAAAACCTCAATGACCGATAAAAATGGAGGCGACATGCGGAAATCCCCTTCAATCAAAACCGCTTTGCCGGGCCCGCAGGCCAGCAAGTTTATCAAGCTTGACGGGACTTATGTCTCACCGTCTTACACCCGAATGTATCCCCTCGTGGTCGAAAAGGCCAGGGGACTGTGGGTCTATGATGTTGACGGAAATGTGTTTCTGGACTTCACCGCCGGCATCGCCGTCAATGCAACCGGCCATTGCCATCCGGAAGTGGTAAAGGCCATCAAACTTCAGGCCGACAAACTGCTGCATATGTCGGGAACCGATTTTTACTACACTGCCCAGATCGAGCTGGCCGAAAAACTGGCGTTGCTGGCACCCGGCAATGAAGGCAAACGGGTATATTTCGGCAACTCGGGTGCCGAGGCAGTTGAGGCCGCATTCAAACTGGCGCGCTGGCACACAAAATGCGAATTGAACCTGGCTTTTTTCGGCGCTTTTCATGGACGCACCATGGGCGCCCTGTCACTTACCGCCAGTAAAGCCGTACAGAAAAGGAACTACAACCCCCTAGTACCGGGCATCACCCATATTCCCTATCCGTACTGTTACCGCTGCCCGTACAACCTGTGTTATCCGCAATGCGATATAGCGTGCGTCAACTGGCTGGAGGATACGCTTTTTCGGACAACCATACCGCCGGAGGAAGTGGCGGCGATTTTCGTTGAACCGATTCAGGGGGAAGGAGGCTATATCGTCCCCCCACCGGAATTCCACCGAAAAATGTATCAACTGGTTAAAAAGTACGACATCCTGTATGTAGCGGATGAGGTCCAATCCGGCATGGGGCGCAGCGGAAAGATGTTTGCAATGGAGCACTTTGAAGTCAATCCGGACATGATCGCGCTGGCCAAGGGTATCGCATCGGGTATGCCTCTCGGTGCCCTGGTGGCCCGGTCGAAAATCATGGACTGGGAAGCCGGTTCCCACGCATCGACCTTTGGCGGCAATCCGGTCTCCTGCCGGGCGGCGATGAAGACCATCGAACTGCTGGAAAATGAATTGATCCAAAACGCTGCAGACCAGGGGGACTACCTGATGGCCGGGCTGCGGGAATTACAAAAATCCCACGAGTGCATGGGCGATGTTCGCGGCAAAGGCTTGATGGTCGGTGTCGAACTGGTAAAAGATCGCGAGACAAAAGAACCGGCCAGAGCCTGGCGCAACCGGATTATCAAAGCCGCGTTTGAAAAAGGGCTGCTGCTTTTAGGGTGTGGTGAAAACAGTATCCGATTTTGCCCGGCGCTGACCGTAACAGCGGCTGAAGTCGACAAGTGCCTGTCGATATTTGACGACGCAATCCATGCGGTGGCAGGTCAACATGCCAAAGACTAATGGGATAAAGATGTCAGCTATGAAAAGAATGCTGCGAAATCACCTGATTATCTGTTTTGTTGTCCTGGCGTTATCAGCTTCTCCCGGCATTTGCCTCAGCGTTTGGGCCGATACCGATCCTTTTCCCTTATATCCGTCCATTGAACCCAACGTTTCTTTCTGGAAAGAGATATATTCCCGATATTCCACCAGCCAGGGCGTTATTCACGACAAAGTGAATCTCAATATCATTTACGGGGTAATTGAGCTTGATGACCCTGACCTGCCCGGCAGCAGAAAGATCAACCGGGAGCGAACAAAAAAGGACAAAAAAAAATATCGGATAATTCTGAAGAAACTTGCTCAGGGGGCATCTCCTTCAGGGCCTGAAGAACAGCGGGTTGCCGATTTATTCGGGCCGGATGCGAAGCACTCTGACTTTAAAAAAGCGGCGAGAAACATCCGCTGTCAGGTCGGTCAAAAGGACCGGTTTCGCAAGGGCGTGATCCGGTCAGGCGCCTATCTGGAGGAAATCAGGCGGATTTTTGACAATTACGGCTTACCCGAAGATCTTGCCTATCTGCCCCACGTGGAGTCTTCATTTAATCCTAAAGCCTACAGTAAATTCGGCGCCGCCGGTATCTGGCAATTTACACGTTCCACCGGCAGACAGTATATGAAGATCGGCTATACGGTGGACGAACGCCGTGATCCTATTCTTTCTTCTCGTGCAGCCGCCCGGCTGATGAAAAAAAATTACGATAAATTTCTCAACTGGCCCATGGCCATTACCGCGTATAATCACGGCACGAACGGTATGCTGCGGGCCCGGAGAGCAAAGAAAACATATGAAGAAATCTTCAAAGCACATAAATCGCGCTTATTCAAGTTTGCTTCCAGAAATTTTTATTCTGAATTTCTGGCGGCACGGGAAGTGGCCGAAAATTATCGTCAATATTTTGGAGAATTGACATTAGATGTGCCTTCAGAAAGCACGGAAGTGGTGTTGGCCGGTTATGCGTCTTTACCCCGCCTTGCACGTCTTTTAGAAGTTGATCTTGAAATTTTACGCCCTCTCAACCCGGCGCTGAGAAATCCGGTTTTCTCCGGACAAAAACGCGTACCTACAGGCTATCGGCTGCGCCTGCCGACCGATCCAGGTCGCAACTGGAAGAGCCTCATCGCGGAATTATCCCCGGAGATATACCGGCATTACCAGAAACGCAGCCGTATCTATACGGTACGCAAAGGAGATACCGCACTGGAAATTGCCAGGGTACATGGGGTCAGGCTGCAGGACATGATTGCGGTCAACAACCTGGATGCCAGGGCCACGATCTACGCTAACCAGACTCTGCGTATTCCACTTCCCGGCGAAAAAGTTTTGACACCGGTTACTCCCGAATTAGCCGCACTCGACGGCAAAGAAAAGCAGGATCTTGAAGCGGCCCGCTTGCTTGCTAATATTGAAGCCTCATCATCTTCAAAGCGCATGCCGTCAAAAGAAACCATCACCCGGAATTTTACACCATCTTCTGCCGCTCAAACTTTAAATGCGGCTAAAAATAAACCCGTGGCAAAATCTCGTCCGGCTCAGCCAAAAGATCAACCGCTGGCATCAAAACCATCTCCTGCTCTTGCAGCACATAAACCCGTTGCCTTCGAACGGCCACCGGTTGCCGAATCCTCTCAACTGACGGCAGCGGGTAAAAAACCGGCGGACAGGTTGTCTCCGGAGGCGGACAGCTGGACGGACAACTGGATTGCAAGGTACCGGCAGCCTGAAACCACGTTTAATCCATCAATTGTTATCGGAAATCTGGTGGTCGAACGGGTCGAGTATCAAAATGACAAGCCTGTCGGAGTCATTCGAGTGGAGGTTGAAGAAACCCTGGGACATTATGCCGAGTGGTTGAAGGTCACCGCCCGGGAGATCCGGCGTCTCAACGGATATCGCTACGGTCGGATGATTCACCTTGATCAGCAGCTTATAATTCCGCTGCATCGGGTAACAAAAGAAGAATTTGAGGAAAACCGTTTTGAATACCATAAGGAATTAGCCGAAGATTTTTTTGCCGCCTACCGAGTGGAAGGCGTGCAAATCTATTCCGTTAAAAGAGGGGACAATATTTGGACACTCTCCAGGAAAGAATTCGAAGTGCCCATGTGGTTGATCAGAAGATTCAATGCCAGAGTGGATTTTAACACGTTGATGCCATCTCAGAAATTGTTGATACCGGTCACTGGAAAAATCATCTAATCACTATTTACTTCCCCGGACAACCTTCCGGTTAAGGCCGGCCGTATCTGTCTGCCACCAGCTTTTCGACTTCATCCTTGCGGTGGCACGCTGCCAGCCGGCCGCTTCTGACTTCTTCTAATTCGGGCTCGACCCGGCGACAGATATCAACCACAAACGGGCAGCGGGTGTGGAACCGGCAGGCGACAGGAGGATTGACAGGACTGGGCACATCACCGGATAACACAATACGCCGCTGTTTGTGTTCGACATCCGGAACCGGTATGCCGGAGAGCAGGGCATGGGTATAAGGATGCAGCGGATGGGCGAACAGGTCTTCGGTCAGGACGGTTCCGGGCTATGCGCCCAATACCATTCCCGGTGCTAATTTTTCCTTCACCTTCCCGTCTTCGTCCAAAATAAAGATCAGGAACTGATTCTCCACTGCAAATCTGGCCAGATCTTCATAAATTATCGCCTGTATCTGATATTTATTTCCCTTTTCCCGGGGCATGAACATCACCCCCTGCTCGGCGGCTTCCTTCCCCAAAAAGGCGGGAATAAACGATACGTCATTCTCTTTGTCATGCTGGCCTACAATCTGCTCATTGCCGTCAGGGTTTTGAATTAATACATACACCCACGTGGTGGCATCAATTTTTTTATTCATAAAATGCGCCTCAGTTAATCAACATTTAAAAGTTTTCGTAAGTCATGCTCCCAAATAGCATATTAATACAGGCGTAATTGCTGCTTTTGTAAACTCCGGGACAAAAGCAGCACGGGGGGAGGGTTAGCGGTAACCTCGGTTTGCTCCGGCACACCGCACGATCGATTCAAGATTATCATTGCGGAAACAGGCCATAACCGGAATTGACTTTTCATCAGAGACCCTTTTCAGTAGGTGCAGATATTCGACGGTGGTTTCTATGATCTCCTTTTGGAGTGCTAACCGTTCTGCAAATTGATCAATCGTATACTTACCCCAGTCTTGCATTATCTCTTCAACCTGTGCCACTGTAGGTAGCTTCTTATCCTTAAGATCAGTCATGTGGTGCGCTCCCTTTTGCGTACGTGTTCACGGGGTGCGTTTCCCCGAGCAGCGAGATTGGCGGAGTGGCCTCGTCATTTCAATGACTTAGCCGTGGGGGAGACCGCGGCTCCCGCACGTTTTTTGCGGGAGAACGTGGAGGGGGCAGGAATGCCCCCGCTGCAAAGTCATTGAAATGACCGGACACGCAGCCACCGGAGTGAATCGGGGAGACGTACCCCGTAAACACGTACCCCTTGGTAGCAATCAAAGGTTCGACGTTCTGTGGTTCTGATGTGTGTTCCGGGTCAACCGCTGAACCTCTGAACCCCTGAACGGTTACGATCATTCTGCCCCTGAATTCCCAATAGCTCATTCAGTAATACATGTCAATAATCAGGGCTTGACCGCTTTAG
>DAOVBC010000307.1 GCA_030670715.1 Deltaproteobacteria bacterium
GTCAAGGGCGAAGCCGTAGTCATCTACTGCGAGCCCTTGATCCGACTTCGCTAAAAAGCTACGACGGGACACGCAACAAAGGAGATGGGGTGCCATCGGCTTTCCCGGCTTGTTGGGTCGTAGCTGAAAGCGAAGCCTAAAGGGTGAACAAAACGGAGAGGTTTTTTAAGCGTGGTTATGTCTCTGACAGAAAATTTACTATAAGCCTGGATACAACACAATATATCCATTTGTTTCAGCTTTTTAGTATTCGTTCTCCGTTTTGTTCACGATCATTTAGGGTAGAAGCTTATCGGGTATGTCCTCGCCTGCATGGGACAGACAGGCGCCACAAGCAAGAAATCGCTGTAATCCTGAAAGGTTGTGTTTAAAAAGGTGGTTGTCAGATAATTAATTTTACAGTACAATAACTTTACTACAATCATTTCCATTAAAATAAAAACGTACGTGTTCACGGGGCAGCGCACCCCGTGAACACGTACCAAAAAACACCCCGCCCCAAAGGGAACTGATCCGATGATTAAAAAACCGAGCTATGCAGAACTGGAAAATAGGGTCCGTGAATTAGAAAAAAAAGCGGCGGGGATGATAGATGATGAGCAGCGGTACCGTGCCCTATTTGAGGACAGCCATGCCGTGATGCTCTTAATCGATCCGGATACGGCAGCCATTGTTGATGCCAATCCGGCCGCCTGCAGTTATTACGGCTACCGGAAAAAAACAATCACGAATATGCACATTACTGACATAAACACCCTTTCCCGGCAAGAAGTATTTGAAGAAATGAATCGCGCCAGGACTGAACAGCGGAATTATTTCAATTTTTGCCACCGTCTGGCTGACGGAGTGATTTGCGATGTTGAAGTATACAGCAGCCCTATAACCATCCACGGTAAACCCCTGCTCTATTCTGTTATTCATGACATCACCGAGCGCAAGCGGGCGGAAGAGGGGTTGATTGCAAGTGAAAATCTACTCTCAAGTGTATTTGAAAGCATCCAGGACGGCATCAGCATCCTCAATACCGATTTAACCATCCTCCGAGTAAACGGGGTGATGGAAAAATGGTATGCAGACAACCTTCCCCTGGAAGGCAAAAAATGCCATGCGTGTTATCACAACAGCAACAAACCGTGCAATCCCTGCCCGACCCTGCGCTGTATTGAATCCGGCAATACCGAGCGGGAGATTGTGCCCGGGCCTGGCGGTTCCAAGGTGGAGTGGCTCGAGCTGTTTAGTTTTCCAATGAAAGATCGGGATTCGCAACAGGTCACAGGCGTGGTCGAGTTTGTAAGGGACATCACCGGGCAGAGGCAGGCAGAGCTGGCGCTTAAAGAATCAGAAGAAAAGTTCAGAACTGTTACCGAACAATCGCCCAACATAATTTTTATCAACAAAAAGGGCCGCGTCGTATACTGCAATAAAAAGTGCGAAGAGATCATGGGCTATAGAGCAGAAGAGGTCTATTCACCGGAATTTGATTTTTTAACCCTGATCGCACCGGAATCGATTGAACTCATACGTAAGAACTTCAAAAAACATATGAACGGTGAAGAGGTCGATCCATACGAGTACACCCTGCTTGCTAAAGATGGCAAAAGAATCAATGGCATATTAACCACAAAGTTGATTCAATATGAAGATGAGATAAGCATTCTGGGGATTATCACAGACATTACCGCAAGAAAGCGTCTGGAAGCTCAGCTGCAACAGGCGCAGAAAATGGAAGCTATCGGCACCCTGGCGGGGGGTATCGCTCACGATTTTAACAATCTGCTCATGGGTATCCAGGGCAGGATCTCTTTAATGCAGGCAGATACCGATCCCGGCGATCCTGGTGCGGAACATCTGAAAGAAATAGAGAGCTGTGTTAGGGATGCCTCCGAACTCACAAAGCAGTTGCTGGGTTTTGCCAGAGGAGGAAAATACGAAGTCAAACCGACCGATCTCAATAATCTGATAGAAAAAAACGTCCGGGTGTTCGGGCGTACAAAAAAGGAAATTACGATCCACAAAAAATTCGATAAAGAACTGCGGGGAGTAGAGGTCGACCGCAGCCAGATCGGTCAGGTACTTTTAAATATCTTTATCAATGCCTGGCAAGCCATGCCCGGCGGCGGTAATCTGTATATTCAAACCAAAAATGTGACCCTGTCCGGGAGTGATACCCAACCCCATAATCTGACACCCGGCAGGTATGTAAACGTTTCAATAGCAGACACCGGTGTGGGTATGGATGAAAACACGCTAAATAGGATATTTGACCCGTTTTTTACCACAAAGGGGCAAGATCGGGGGACCGGTCTGGGGCTGGCCTCTGCCTATGGCATTATCAAAAATCATGCCGGTTTCATCACCGCCATGAGTGAGAAGGGAATGGGATCGAGCTTCAGTATATTCTTACCGGCAACTGATAGGCTTGCTCAGGTAGAGCACAAGACCGCAAGTGAAGTGCTGACAGGAAACGAGACGGTTCTGCTGGCCGATGACGAGGAGATGATTATCGAGGTCGGCCGACAGATGCTTGAAAAGATGGGGTATACGGTAATAACCGCCAACAGCGGTATCGGGACCATTGATATTTACCGCACGAATATGGACCGAATTGACATTGTTATTCTGGATATGATCATGCCGGATCTTAATGGCAGTGATACGTATGACAGGCTCAGGGAGTTAAACCCGGAAGTAAACGTTCTGCTTTCCAGCGGCTATAGTTTTGACGGCCGGGCAGTCGAAATCCTCAAACGCGGCTGCAAGGGTTTTATCCAGAAACCCTTCACCCTGAAACAGCTATCTGAAAGGATCAGAGCCATTCTGGATGGGGAGTAATATTATTATTTTACAGGAATAATAACAGCAAGGAAAATAAGAGATGAAACCAAGAAGATCGATACTCTCTGTCCCCGGTCATGTTGAAAAAATGCATCACAAGGCCTCCCGGGAACAGGCCGACGTCATTATGCTCGACCTGGAAGACAGCGTTCCGCTGGACGAAAAGGAACACGCCCGTGAAATGGTGATCCGTTCCCTGCTCGCTATGAATTGGCAGGGAAAAACAGTCACCGCCCGTATTAACGGACTGGATACGCGGTTCGGGT
>DAOVBC010000216.1 GCA_030670715.1 Deltaproteobacteria bacterium
ACCTGGGTGCCCATTCGCGGCACCTATGAACTCATGGGGTTTTTCGGTGCCATTGTGACGGCCTTTGCCCTGGGGCATACCCAGTTGAAGAAAGGGCATATTGCGGTTGACGTGCTGATCAATATCTTTCCCCAAAAAATAAAACGGGTACTGCATGCGGTTAACAGTCTTATCTGCCTGCTCTTTTTCGGAGTTGCAGCGTGGCAAATCGCTGTTAAAGCAACCACCCTGATGAACACAGGAGAGGTGACCGAAACCCTCAGAATCATCTACTATCCTTTTACCTATGCGGTGGCTTTGGGATGCCTTGTTCTGGTGCTGGTTTTGTTTACCGACCTGGTCAAAACGTTTAGACCGGAAAAGGAGAGCGAGCATTGAGCCTGGTGACCGTCGGGATTCTGGGAATTGTTGTACTGCTGTTGATCCTGTTTTTCCTGGGGATGCCGGTGGGTTTTGCGATGGGCATCGTGGGCTTCGCCGGGTTCTGCTACGTGGTATCTTTCAAGGCCGGGCTCAATATGGTCAGCTCGGTTTTATGGGATACTTTTTCCAAGTACGGGCTGACCGTCATCCCTCTTTTCATTTTGATGGGACAGGTCGCGTTCTACTCCGGGGTAAACGAAAAACTGTATAATGCGGCCTATAAATGGGTAGGGCAAATTCGCGGCGGCATTGCCATGGCCACCGTCATGGCCTGCAGTGCTTTTGCGGCGATCTGCGGATCCAATGCAGCCACCGCCGCCACCATGACCACCGTGGCCCTGCCGCAGATGAACAAGTTCAAATACAACCCGAAACTGAGCACCGGTTCGATCGCCTGCGGATCCACCCTGGGGGTCGTTATTCCGCCCAGTGTCGTCCTGATTATTATCGGTCTTTCAACCGGGCAGTCAATTGCCCGCCTGTTTTACGGCGGAATAGTTGCCGGGATCATACTGGCAATTCTTCTGATTCTTACGATTTATGTTGTCTGCAGCATTTATCCGGAATGGGGGCCTGTTGGACCGAAAACCGGGTTTTTAGAAAAAATAAAAGCCGTCTCCGGTGCGCTGGAGATGATCATCCTGTTTTCACTGGTCATGCTCGGGCTCTATTTCGGGTTTTTTACACCTGCCGAGGCCGGTGCAGCCGGTTCTTTTTTTGCCGTTGTCATCAGCACGATTCAGGGTCGCCTGTCGTGGAAGGGGTTTATCGCCTCGGTAGCAGATACCCTGCGCATATCGTGCATGGTGATCATGATCGTCGCCGGCGCGATGATATTCGGTCGGTTCCTTGCGGTCACCCGCATTCCCTTTGATATCGCCGCATGGGTGGTGGATCTGCCCGTCTCCGGGACGGTGATCATGATGATTATTTTCACTATTTATATTATCGGGGGCGCGGTCATGGATGCCCTGGCCCTGCTGCTGATCACCATTCCCATCTTTTTTCCCGTGGCCCGGCAGCTGGGTTACGATCCCCTCTGGTTCGGCGTCACCATCACCGTGGTGACAACTCTGGGAGCGGTTACACCACCGGTGGGCGCCACAACGTATGTGGTCGGCGGCATGGCCAAAGGCATTCCGCTGGAGGAAGTGTTCAAAGGGGTCACGTACTTTCTGCCGGCATATATCATTTGCGTGGTTATTTTAATGCTGTTTCCCGGGTTGGTGACTTTTTTACCGGGTCTGCTCCATTGAGCGCTGAACGTCATGTTTGTTCCGTCTAAAGTATGGGCTTAAATTTTTTATGAATTTTTCGGGAAAGAAGAGATTCCCATGTCCGAAGATCAGCTTCTGTATCGATATCCAGGAATAAATTCCGATTGTCTATCGGCGTGTAAAGTACCCTTTCAGGATAGGTCTCGATGAGCGTTCGAGCGCCGACGTCACCTTTAATGTTCATGATGGTATCGTAGAAATCCCGGCTGAAAATGGTGGGATTTCCCCTTTTACCGCCGCAGACCGGAACACACATATCTTTTTCCGAATTCCAGAAGCGTTCCAGCAGGTAATCGATTGCCGCTGAATTTACCATGGGCTGATCCCCTAACAAAAACATCACGGAAGGGTATGTCTCTTTAACCTGTGCCAGGCCGAGGCAAAGAGACCGGCTCTGCCCTTCCCGGTAGCGGTGGTTGATCACCACCTGAAGACGCGGGGTATTCACTCGTTCACCCAGGGCATGCAGGATGTCTTCGGACCGGTAACCCAGGACCAGTACGACGCAATCCAGACGGGAGTCCAAAGATGCATCCAGTACCTGTTCGATAAGACAGTGCCCTTTTACTCTCAAGAGCTGCTTGGGTCTGCCGAACCTTTTTGACATACCTGCCGCCAGGATTATCCCGGCTGTTGGTTTTTTTCCGGTCATGGGGTTATAAATCTGCATAATTAATGCAAGTTTTAAGTCTCAGATTTCAGGTATTACGTTACGGGATTCAAGATTCGGGTTTCGAGATATTAGGTTTTTACCCGGAACCCGAAACTCGCAACGCGCAACCTTTTTTTACTATCACAGCCTGTTCGCCAGGGAAACGGATTTTTATTATGCCTATAAAACCGATTAATGAGCTCATCATCGGGATCAAGGGGGCCGGCGAGATGGCCAGCGCCGTTGCCTGGCGTCTCTTCATGGCCAACATCCGCAATATATTCATGATGGAAATATCCAATCCTCTCGCTGTTCGGCGACTGGTCTCATTTTGTGAAGCGATCCACGATGGAAGCCAGTCCGTGGAAGATGTTACCGCTGTACTGGTTGATACTGCAATGGAAATCCGATCGGCCTGGGCGGACGGAAAAATTGCCGTTGTTGCAGACCCCCGGTGGACAGCCATCGAGACGATACAGCCGGACGTCATTGTGGATGCAATTTTAGCTAAAAAGAATCTGGGTACGTGCCTGACAGAGGCGCCGCTGGTCATTGGTCTCGGCCCCGGGTTTGCGGCAGGCAGCGATGTTCACCTGGTCGTTGAAACCAATCGGGGGCATCATCTGGGCCGGATCATTATCACCGGATCCGCTGAGCCGAACACCGGCATACCCGGAAACATCGCCGGCTTCACAAAAGAGCGCGTTTTGCGGGCTCCGGCAGGCGGCAGATTCAAGACCGGTTTGTCCATCGGAGATCAGGTTACTGCCGGAGATGACGTCGGCGTTGTTGAAGGCGAGAACGTTCGGGCGGCAATTAACGGGGTGCTCAGAGGTCTCATACGATCCGACACCAAGGTAAAAAAGGGCCTAAAGCTCGGTGACATTGACCCCCGGGGGGATACGAACTTTTGCGCCACCATTTCCGACAAGGCCCGGGCTATCTCCGGTTCCGTCCTGGAAGCAATCCTCAGGGTATACAACCGGCCGAAAGAGCCGGAATCTGAAAGCCGGCAGGCATCAAAATCCGAGCACGACCGACTTTCCGATTCAGAACGCCAGGCACTGACTATGGGCATTTTCCGCGGGCACGCCCGTGCAGTTTCCAGGGCCATTACCATTGTCGAGAATGAAACGGATGAATCATTTAGACTGCTGGAAGAAATATGGAGTCGCTGCGGCAAAGCGCACCGGATCGGTATCACCGGCCCTCCAGGAGCCGGAAAAAGCACATTTACCAGCCGGCTTGTAAAACAGTTTCGCGATGCAGGGCTTACTGTCGGCGTTGTGGCCGTTGACCCGAGCAGTCCGTTTACCGGCGGCGCATTTTTGGGTGATCGCCTGCGCATGAAAAATGTTTCTGAGGATCCGGGCGTGTTCATCCGCAGTATGGCCACCCGCGGCAGCCCCGGCGGGCTCGCCCGGCAGGCGACGGCTGCGGCCGACATTTTAGACGCCTCCGGTAAAAAGATTATCCTTTTTGAAACGGCAGGCGTTGGGCAGACAGAGCTGGATATAATGTCCGCTGCCGACACGATCATTGTGATGACGGTCCCGGATGCCGGGGATTTCATCCAGGGCATGAAATCCGGAATAATGGAAATCGCAGACATTATTATCGTCAACAAAGCCGATCTTCCGGGTGCGGATCGGATGAAGGCCGATCTTGAAGCGGTCCTGGCGATGCGGGAAACAAAAAGTAAATGGGCCTGCAGGGTACGACTTGCAGATTCGATAAATGTAACCGGACTGGACGAAATCTACCGGGACATTCAGGACCATCTTGACTACCTGAAAAAAGAGGGGGTCCTGCTGGCCAGACAGCAGCAGCGAGTAGAGAAACAGGTCCGCATTCTTGTGAGTCAACATGTTACAGAGCAGTTCTGGACATCGGAGCGGAAGAAAACTCTAAAAACACATATAAAAAAATCAACACAACCGATTTCTCCCTACGCAACTGCCAGAAAGTTGTTTAATATATAACTTGAATTGGAAATTGGGAGATCAATCAGCTTTTTGGGAATGCCGGCAATAAGAAGATGTAAAAAAAATGTTGCGAGTTACGGGTTACGAGTTTCGTGTTAAAACCAACACACAACCCGTAACGCGTAACAGCGGATCAATTGATGCGATATTTCAGCTTACAATGCAAAGTTAGAAAACAACCGGGACATGACAACCTTACGAGAAGCCTTTATCCTTGAAGACGGCGGCGTGATCAGTCTTGTGGGCGCAGGCGGAAAGACCAGTCTGATGTTCAGAATTGCCGGCGAAATTTCGGAAGCCGGAGAAACAGTTCTGACCACAACCACGACCCGGATTCTGTTTCCAACCCGGCACCAGTCTTCAAGTGTGCTTCTGGCTTCTTCTCTCGAATCCATCCGTGAGAAAGCGCCGGCTCTTCTGAAAGATACACCGCACCTGACTGCCGCCCCATCCCGGGTGCAGGCACACCGTGATAAACTTAATGGTTTCCAGGGTGAATTCATCAACGCGCTCTGGCGGACCGACCTTTTTCAATGGATCGTGGTAGAAGCGGACGGGGCCGCCGGAAGACC
>DAOVBC010000311.1 GCA_030670715.1 Deltaproteobacteria bacterium
AAACGCCTGCCAGGCAAACCAGTAGGCAAATAAATGAGGGATTGGACTGCCCTTTGCGTCCGTTACATTAATCGCCTGCTCTTTTGAATCGATCTCGATTTTTATCTCCTCATCTCCGAGGCGTTCCCGGATCACAGCGGAACGACGCTTTAGGTCTTCCAGCGGGTACGCGCGTGCCTTTCCGTTGATCTCAATGCCGAGAACCTGTGATTTCGGTGATAGATCCCTGCGAACGTCACCGACCGGGAACATGATGGTGCCGATGCGGTAATATCCTTCATAGGGATCGATGCTGTAATTTCGGGAATAGCCGGTGTTGGTCGAAAGAATTTTTGTTTCAGGATAACGCTTTTTCCAGCTGCTCCAGGCAGTCCTTCTGGAAACCAGTTTCTGCAGCCCGGTCCCGACCATGGGGCCGGAAATTGCTGTATCCATTAGCTGGGACCACAGGCTTTCGGTCTGATGGTCGTAAATCAGGACATTACTTTTATATAGTCTGCCGGAGACTCCAAAAGTAAGCTGTTTGTCTTTTATGTTGCGGGAGTACACGACTCCTGTTTGGGTCAAAGGTCAAAAAGTGACGACTATCGGCACACCGCTGATGGTATCATTGACAACCTCATGCCAGTTTAAGATTTTGATCGGATAGGCACGGGCATCTCCAGCGATTTCAACGCCGATTACCTGGTCATCATCACTGATAAAATAGGCTGATTCAGGCCGGATAAAATCAGGTTTGAGAATCGCCGGTATGCCGTCTTTCGGAGGGCCGCCGGACAGGATCTGCTCCCGTGGAACAATCGCATTATCCAGCTGAAACCCGGTGATGATTATAAAAGCCCCGAGCAGTAAGGCGCGGGCAACGGTATTCATCATGGCGTTATCATCTCCCTTTTCAAAATTGAGCCCATTTCTAAGTATTCTAATTCTTAATTATAGTGACGTATAATTGGTATTTTTTCACCACAGAGACCACCCGCCGTCGCTGAAGCTTCCGTCTTCGCTAAAAGCTTCGCCGGACAAGATGGCACGGCAGGCTGAGTACACAGAGAAAAAATTAATAATTATTTTGTTTGCCTCTGTGGTCCCCGGCCCGCCACGCGAGCCACGAGGCGAAGCCCCGCCGAGTCGGGACAGGCGGGCGGGTCTGCGTGCTCTGTGGTGAAGCTGTATTTTGATCAACTGTTATGGGAGGTTAGTCGTCGAAAAACGGCAATCATTTCAAAAAAAACCGGGTCCGTTTTTAGCGGACCCGGTTTTTACATTTCCGGTTTTCAATCGAAAATATTCAGCTCTTTTGCTGTAACCAGTATGGGTGAATAAGATCTTCGAATATCGTCAGTGCCGCTGCAGAGCCCTGACCTGAAGCCGTAACAATCTGCTTGTAACCGCCTTCCACGTCACCGGCCGAATAAATACCGGGGATATTGGTTCGATGCTTTTCATCGTGTTTGATGTAGCCATCTTCAGTCAGTTCAATGCCCAATTTATTCGCAAGCCCGACGGTTGGTTCGTAACCAATGGCAATGAAGACCCCATCGGTTTTATAATTCGTCTCTTCATTTGTCTGGTTGTTATAAAGGAGAACCTCTTGAACCCGCTCTTTTCCAAGAATTTCTCTCACCTCGGTATTCCACAGCACCGGGATGCCGGCATTGCTAAGCTGTTTGGTCAATACTTCCTGGGCTCTGAGCTTATCCTGTCGGTGGACCAGGGTCACATCGACACCCATATTAACTAGGTGAAGCGCTTCGGTCACAGCACTGCTCCCGCCGCCGACCATGATCACTTTTTTGCCTTTAAACAGCGGGCCGTCGCAGGTGCTGCAGTAACTCACGCCTTTGCCTGAAAGTCGTGATTCACCCGGGACTCCCAGGTTTCGATGCCTGGCGCCGGTGGCAAAAAGAATGGCCTTCGTCTCGAATTTTCTGCGGCTGGTCTGCACTATTATCGGCGAGCCCGGCTCAACATCGATGACTTCTTCGCCCGGGTAGATCTGAACATATTCCAATGCATGACTGACCAGGATGTCCACCAGGGTCTTTCCACCCACCTGGGTGAACCCGGGATAATTCTCTACTATGGGTGTTGTGGCAACCTGCCCGCCCAGAGCATCGCGCTCGATAACAGTGGCATTCAGTCCGCTGCGAACGGCATAAATCCCGGCTGTCAAGCCGGCCGGGCCGCCCCCGACGATCACAAGGTCGTTTTCTACAAGCTCGGCGTCACTCTCGGGGATAAAAATGGTTTGGGGCTCCATTTTCTGCAGCGACAGCGCAAACACCTCCTCAGTCTGGGCACCCTGGCCGATAAGGATGTCGTTGGCAAAGGCCTGGGGGACGCTGTGGGCCGAATATTGATTTGCCAGTTCCGGTTCACACTGAGTATCAACAATTTCAACTGATATTAACTCCGGCATCTCAATCGCGGCCCGCACTGCATTTACAGCCTCCTGCGGGCAGTACGGACATGTGGCGCTTACAAACACCTTAACATTTCTGGGAGAATCAATCTTCTTCAGGACTTTCACCGTCTGCTCGTTCAGGTTGCTTTTTCCCATTCCGACAAAAAGCAGCGTCTCCAGAAAGGTCTTGCCTTCTTCCCCCAGAGGAGCCCCCAGCCATCGGATGTTCACCCTTTCCGGCGCGATCAGCAGGGTGGGCGAATGCTCAATATTCCATTTGCGGGCCAGTTCATGATCCAGAAAATACTCCTTGAAGGTAATCTTTGATGAAAGCTCCCGGAAGGCCCGCACGATTTGGCGGTTCGCTTGGGCGAAAACATCGTCCTCTCCCTGGTTGATAAACATGTAAATAGGTATATCGTACGGCAGTTTTTCGAAGGTCTGGCTTAGCTGACGCATAAAATCCTCCTGCGTCTGCGCTCCGGCCTGGGTATCCAAATCAACTGAATGTTCCAAAATAATCCCTCCTCGTGCTATTGCAAAAATATTGATTTTGA
>DAOVBC010000120.1 GCA_030670715.1 Deltaproteobacteria bacterium
GGCTCCCGCATGATTTTCGCGGGAGAACGCGGAGGGGGCAGGAATGCCCCCGCGGCTAAGTCATTGAAATGACCAGACACGTAGCCACCGGAGTGAATCGGGGCAGCGCACCCCGTGAACACGTACCTTTTTTTTAACCAAAATACGGTTCCGTCTTGACAGCAACTCAGTACTTCATGATATCCCGACTGCATGCAGGATTACTATGAACGAGAATTTCGGGCCTATCACCGGCAGACATTTAAAATCGATCCTGCCTCTTTTTTAACTCCACTTGAGATCAGATTGCAACCGGGAGACACGGTGCTGGACGTGGGATGCGGGTCGGGCCGCGATCTGCTCTGTCTCAGGAGAAAAGGTTTTAACGTCATCGGTTTCGAGCGATCACGCGGACTGGCAGAACTCGCCAGGCAAAACGCCGCCTGTAAGGTTGTCGAAGGTGATTTTGAGACCTACGATTTTAGTCGGCCGGCGTTGGATGCCATTCTACTGGTCGGGGCCCTGGTTCACATCAAACACGATAAATTACAGCCGATACTGCAACGGATCACAATTGGTTTAAAGGACCGCGGAAAAATACTTATCACGCTAAAAGAGGGTGAGGGAAGCACCACTGGCACCTACGGCCGCAAGTTCTATCTATGGCAAGATCGTTCATTGCGAAAAGTATTTTCGGGTCTTGATTTTCGGGTGCTGGATTTTTTCCGACAGGTATCGCCGATAAGAGCCGAAGACGTCTGGCTGGGATATGTTCTCGAAAAAACGCCGGACGGGATTGAATAATACAACAGGAGAGAAGCGTCGGTTATTTTGCACTTTAAGCTTCACCGAGCATATGATACTGCACCTGATGGGGAGAAAGCCGAATAGTTTCTCTAAGACTAAGTAAATGTGAGGCGTGAAACATGAGTTTTGATATTGAAAACTGGAAACGAGTCGAATACGAAAGCACCCCGATCTATATTCAAAAAAATGAATCCGCGTGGTTTGTTCCCAACAGGGCCGGTGATGTTGTATTACACCGGATGAAAGAAAAGACGGCTCTGGACAGAAATGTTGACGTCGAACGATTTGTTCAGCGCCTGCCGGACACCACCCCACGGCTATATCAGGGCCGGGCTGAATGCCTGAAAGTCGACCGGCTTAAAGAGCTCTGGTTTCATATGACAAACCGCTGTAATTTAAAATGCAGTCATTGCCTCTTTTCTTCTGCACCTGAGGATAAAGCAGAGCTGTCCTGCGATCAGATCCTAACGCTTGCCGACGAGGCCCACCACCTCGGCTGTCGCGTATATGCGCTGACGGGTGGCGAACCGTTTGTTCACCGGTATTTTCAACATATCATTGATTCATTCCTCGCGTATGATGATGCTCATGTCGTGGTATTAACCAACGGCATGCGCCTTATCTCTGTGCTGGAAAATCGAAAATGGGACCCGGACCGATTTCACCTTCAGATCAGCGTCGACGGTGTTCGGGAAAGCCACGACCGAATTCGCGGCAAGGGGACATTCGACCGGCTGAGTAAAAATCTCAAATGGCTTGAATCGAAGAGGATACCCTACACCGTCTCTATGTGTGTAAATACACACAATGTTGGGGACATGCCGGCTGTCGTTGATTTTGCGGCTGATATGGGAGCGGGAAACGTCCATTTTATGTGGTATTTCATCCGGGGACGAGGCGAGCCCGCGCAGTTCGCACTGCCGGAACGCATATTTCAAAACTTCCTCCCGGCATCAAGCCGTGCCAAAGAACGCGGCATTCAAATCGATAACATCGAAGCGCTTAACACCCAGATTTTTGCGCCCACCGGCACCATTCATGACGGAACCACCACCGCCTGGGAATCACTGGCTGTGGGACCGGACAATCGATTGTATCCTTCAGCCGCCCTGGTCGGAATCCCGGAACTGGCAACGGATCTTAGCGATGGACTTGAAACAGCATGGCGAGAGAGTCCGGTTCTGGAGCAAATTCGCCAGGTGACGGCAGCCAAGCTGTCCTCGCCCTTGCGTTTGCTGCTGGGCGGTGGCGATACGGATCACAGTTATATCCATGGCGGTGCGTTTATCGGCAAGGATCCGTACACGCCGCTGTATGAAAAAATGTCCCTGTGGCTGATTGCACGGGAAGCCGGCCGTCAGAAAGATACTGACCCCCCCCGATTGCGCTTGAAAATGGGCGATATTCTTGAAAGTTGCGGAGCCCACGGCCGTGTCGCACTGGTACACTCAAATTGCTTGGTGGCCACCGCTCAGGCAAACAGCCTGGCGGTGGTCAAATCGTATTATTCCAAAGCGGTCGGCGATAAAAAAAAGGATATTTTAAATCCTGTCTGCTATCCTGAGGAACTGATCTCTCACATTCCAAAAAAATTCCGGTTTCGCGGCTACGGATGCGGTAGCCCGCTAACAGATGCGGATATCCGAAACGGCGAATGTGTGGCCGATCTGGGCTGCGGCAGCGGTGTGGAATGCTTTATCGCCGCCCGCATGACCGGCCCGACGGGCAATGTCATCGGCATCGACATGCTCGATCCGATGCTCAAGCTGGCAAAAGAAGGCTTTGAGGATGTTCAACGAAATTTAGGATACAAAAACATCACCTTTAAAAAAGGGTACCTTGAGAAACTCCCTCTGGAAGACGAATCGGTGGACGTCATTCTTTCCAATTGTGTGATGAATCTTTCGGTTAACAAAAGACGTTCCTACGCTGAGATAATCAGAGTGCTGCGTCCTGGAGGCAGACTGGTCATTTCAGACATTGTCTGTGATTCGGAACCCGATCCAGCTATCCGCAATGATGAAACGCTGCGCGGCGAATGCATCGCGGGCGCCTTGACGCAAAGGGATTTGATCGGCATTTTAGAAGAGTCGGGTTTTACGTCCATCCGGCTGATCAAACGGTTTCCCTACCGCACGATCCAGGGACATCCGTTTTTTTCTCTGACGTACCAGGCAAGCAAGCCGCTGCACACCGAACGGGTCAATGTGATGTATCGGGGCCCATTGCCGGCCGTTGTTGCTACTGAAGGAACCGTGCTGACTCCGGGGGTTGTCTCCAGTCTGCCCCTGGAGGTAGCAGAGTTACTGGATGAGCAGGTTTTCGTCCTTGATGAAAACGGTGCCGTCACGAATGTGGCCATGGAGAACTCATGTGCCTGCCATACCCCCCCTGAGGTCAAAACCGAATCCTCTCCCCCGGCCGATTCGGGGCAGGTGCTCCAGCTGACCCCGTTGGCCCGGATGCAGTCCGGATGCATGGTATGCGGATCACCTTTATCTTATTTTTCTCATGAAAAAGAGCGCCAATGCGCCTATTGTAAAATAACATTCTCTGCCAACGGCGTCTGTGAAAATGGCCATTTTGTTTGTGACACCTGCCATTCAAGGGATGGTCTGAAGATAATTGAAAATATCTGCCTGGAATCCAAAGAGACGGATATGCTGTCACTTTTCGAGGAAATACGCCGGCATCCTGCCCTGCCTGTCAATGGCCCGGAGCATCACGCCCTGGTACCGGGAATCATACTGTCCACTTACCGCAACCTCGGCGGAGACATTGTGCCGTCGACGATATCAAGCGGAATCCAGCGGGGCAGTAAAATAGCGGGAGGTCACTGCGCATTTATGGGTGTATGCGGCGCGGCAATCGGCGTCGGCATTTCCTTCAGTATGATACTTGATGCCGATCCCTTGAAGCCATCGGAACGGAGAACGGTTCAGACGGTCACCCACGAAGTGATGTCGCAGATTGCCGGGCTGAATGCTGCCCGATGCTGCCAGCGTGACGCGTGGATTGCATTAAACAAAGCGGCAGAGTTGTCAAAAACGGTCCTGCCCGTTGCCCTGGTTGCCAAAGCATCGTTTGCCTGTCGTCAACGCCATAAAAATAAAGAATGTATGGGCTCCGACTGCCCACTTTATTTTCATCGTGCGGAAAAAGCGCAAACAAACTAACAACAGAAGGGAAACATTATGAACGCCAGGTTGCACAACCTTTCCTATCCCCCCCGACTTGAACTTGCGCGGACCCCAACACCATTAGAACAGCTCAAGCGAATCGGAGCCCGTTACGGGGTGACACTGTATATTAAACGCGACGATCTGACCGGCACCAGCCTGTCGGGCAACAAAATCAGAAAACTGGAATTTGTTCTGGCCGATGCCCTTTCCAAAGAGGCCGACACGGTGCTGACCTGCGGCGGCGAGCAATCGAATCATGCCCGGGCCACGGCCATTGCTGCGGCGCAGCTTGGACTGAAATGTCGATTAATTCTACGCACCGGTGATCCGGCAAACCCACCGGCACCCACCGGCAACATTTTACTTGATCAATTGTCCGGAGCTGAAATCGTATGGATCACGCCTGAAGAGTACCGTAATCGTGACGAGATTTTCAAGCGTGAGGCGGCTGAACTGCGCGATAAGGGGCGCCGCCCTTACATTATCCCCGAAGGAGCCTCCAACGAGATTGGTGCCTGGGGGTATATCCGTGCCACCGAAGAGCTGGCAGCCAATCTGGCGGATCTTCCCGGCGGGATCGAACAGCCCACAACGATTATCCATGCCGCCGGATCTGGAGGGACCGCCGCCGGTTTAATTCTGGGCCGGCTGCTGAGTAAAATGAATACCCGGGTTGTCTCCATCAACGTGTGCGATGACGAGACCTATTTCCGCCGGGTGATCGGCCGGATCTGTGAAAATGCCATTCGCACCTATAATTTAGACATCTCATTTTCCCGGGATCGGGACATCGAAATCCTTGACGGATATGTGGGCCGGGGCTACGCGCTCGCACAGCCGGAAGAGCTGAAGCTGCTGTACGATGTTGCACAGACAGAGGCAATTTTTTTAGACCCTGTTTACACCGGCAAAGCATTTTTCGGGATGATCCGGGAGCTGAAACGCAATCCGGCCATTTTTGGTGAAAGAATTGTTTTTATGCATACCGGTGGAATCTTCGGCGTGTTCCCCCTGGCAAACGAGTTAGCTCCTCTTTTTTGACCGGACACGCATAGGCGTTCAAACCGATCGATGACGTCGCCATTAAAAATAGTTGAATCTCCACATTTCTGAACAAAACGCCGGGCGGCGTCCCGACCAAGGATGAAGAATAATGAAAATCGGCGTTCGTGCTGAGAATAAAAATGAATGGGAAGCCAGAACCCCCATGGTCCCTGATGACGTTCGACAACTAGAAGCACAGGGTCTCTCTATTGTGGTTCAGTCGAGCCGCCAGCGCGCATATACCGATGATGAATTTGAAAGCGCCGGTCTAGAGGTCCGGAAAGACATCAACAACTGCCGTTTAATCTTCGGCCTGAAAGAAATACCAATAGAGAAACTACAGCCGCAAAAGATTTATTTTGTTTTCGCCCATGTGGTTAAAGGGCAAGACTACAACATGTCAATGCTCAAACGGATGATGGAACTTGGTGTAACGCTGGTGGACTATGAGCGGATTGTAGACGCTCAAAACCGCCGGCTTATTTTCTTCGGCCGCCATGCCGGTATTGCCGGTATGATTAACAGTCTCTGGGCCTTGGGCCAGCGGTTCGCAGTTGAAAGCTGTCCCAATCCGCTGGAAGGGATCCGGCAAGCCCGAACCTATGAAAACCTGGTGCAGGCCCGGCAGGCTATCCGCGTTGTTGCAGAAGAAATTAACAAAACCGGCTTCCCGACGGCTATGCATCCGCTGATTGTCGGCTTTGCAGGCTACGGTAATGTATCGCGCGGTGCCCAGGAAATTTTTAATCTTCTTTCGTTTAAAGAAATCCGGCCGCAGCAGCTTGCCAAAATATCCCGGGACACCGGCCTTGCCCGCAACGTTATGTATAAAGTCATATTTAAAGAAGAACATATCGTGCAGTCGCGGGAGAAAAGCCGGTCTTTTAACTTGCAGGAGTATTTCAAATTCGGATCAGAAAAATATAAAAACGCCTTTGACCGTTATTTGGACCACCTCACCCTCCTAATTAACGGCAATTACTGGGATGCGCGATTTCCCCGTATCCTGACCCTTGAAACCTGCCGCAACCTTTGGGCAGGCGACAGGAAGCCCAAACTGAGGGTTATCGGTGACATCAGTTGCGACATCAACGGTTCAATTCAGTGCACGGTGAAACCCTCTTATCCGGACAACCCTGTTTATGTGTACCATCCGGATACCGGTGAAGTATCCGACGGATTCTCCGGCCACGGTCCCGTGATCATGGCGGTTGAAATCCTGCCGGCGGAAATACCCCGAGAATCCTCAACCTATTTTAGCGGTGTCTTGAAGCGCTACATCCCGGACATCACCGCTGCCGACTGGGACAGTGATTTTAGTGAAATCCGGCTGCCGCCGGAAATAAAACGCGCAGTCATCCTTTTCCGGGGACAGCTGACCCCGGATTACCGCTATATTCACACGTATCTATAGTACTGCTCCGTATCGAAATTTAATAAAGACGTGAACAGGTAAACACGCAAGCATGCCTGAAACGGGGAACAAATCTTAAGGGGAAAACCGGTCAGTGGGTGAGTATTTTGCTGATAAATTGAGCGGCCCGGTCGGGTCGGGGATTGTCGAAAAACTGGTCGGGCTTTCCCGATTCAACGATTTGCCCTTCGTCCATGAAGATAACCCGGTGGGCCACCTGGCGGGCAAATCCCATCTCGTGGGTGACCACGCACATGGTCATCCCTTCTTTGGCCAATTGAATCATAACGTCCAAAACCTCACCGATCATCTCGGGATCCAGGGCGCTGGTGGGCTCGTCAAAAAGCATGATCTTGGGTGACATGGCCAGCCCCCGGGCGATGGCCACCCGTTGCTGCTGTCCGCCCGAAAGCTGGGCCGGATAAGAATCGGCCTTGTCGTCCAGACCGACGCGGACGAGTTTTTCGCGTCCCTTTTTTTGGGCC
>DAOVBC010000263.1 GCA_030670715.1 Deltaproteobacteria bacterium
TGCCAACTCTTCCTACACGCCTCTACCGGAGGTTGCCCCCCGTGTCCCTGAATGCTGCAACAGGATTGTTAAAAAAATGCTGATCAAGAAGCCGGAAAAACGGATAAAATCAGCAGCCAAGGTAGTAAAAAGTATTCATCAATGCCTGGAGTCGTTGTAGGATTTAGACATCAAGATTCTCTCCACTTAGAGTTACTAAGGCGAGTATTATAAAATAGACACAACCACCGGAGCCCCTCTCAAACCGGGGGCAGCGGCAGGCGTTGCGGTTCGACCGGGGGGCACTGTCTGAGACCTTTAGCGCGCGTTAAGAAAGAAACCGGCTGCGATGTTGCGCTCAAGCTCAGGCATTGGCGCAGGCGCCGTCATCTTATTGAACCGGGGCCATTTCTTTCTTTACGCGCGCTTGGGGGCGAGTTTGACACCCGTGAGAAGCGCAATGCCTGCTGCTGCCCCGGGCAGAACAGATCCGCATCAAATGTCTACATGATTATGCTCATGGCTGTAGAATCACCGTAAAAAACCATTACAGATAAGCGGGGCGATCCTCAAGGCCCAACGGGCCGCTCATTTTTTATTTCAGCAATACCGCATGAGAGGTTTTGCCGTTTATTTTCACGGTGAGCGGCCGGTCAAGTTTTACATGCTTAAGATATCCCGTTTCTTCCAGGGCCGGTAGAGAGTTGAGCCATTGCCAGTCTATAAAATCCTCACCTTTTTTGGATGTGTTCAGATAACTGATTCCAAGAGAAGTAATATTGTGAAAAAAGTGCGACCCCTGGGACGGATCGGCGTTTAAATTCTCCGCCGTCGTTTCGACGATGGCGCCAACCCCGGAAATTTCATTCCAGGTCACCGGAATTCCCAGCCAGCGATCGGCAGACCCCCAGCGGCCGGGTCCGACGAGCAGATACTTGCGGTTTTCTGCAACAAGCCGGCGGTTGAATGTTCCAATTTCTGCTGCAATTTGCACCGTGTGCGCCGGGTCGAAGGTTTCAGGCCGGACAAAAATGATGTCGGCTATGTCGCAAAACTTGCCGTTGCCCAGAGCCATAGTTGAATAACAGAACGCCCCGTCTATATCTTCCTGGTTGATTTCAATATTCCGGTTGTGGTGACTGATGGCCATTGGTCTTATCTGCAGCAGGGCAAATTCCGGTTTTCTGTCGCCATAAAAAGGGAGGTTGACGGAAAATTCAATTTCAACCGGACAGCCCATTCCTTTGCGGCCCATATCCAGCACGTCACTTAAGATTGCTGACAGTGGAAACGTATTATATTTGAGAATACTGGCAAAAGTCAGCACGGGATAGCCCTGTTGGCCGGCGCTATCTCTGATCCGGTGTTCCTGTGGATTGTAGGTGCTGCATAGATGAAGGACCGGTGGATGATCCCTGACATCATCAATCTCCAGTTTTACCAGCGTGGCGTCATCCATAAAATTGTTCGGTGACCCAAAGTCCTCCGGAAAGACGTCCAGATTCAAGGCATAAAATAAACGCTGGGAATGTTTAAGAATGTCATCCACCGTGGAAAACTGAGGCAACAGCTGCGGATACTTCGGAGAGAAGCGCAGTGATGTGCCACCTTCCACGACCGTTTTTCCGAGGCCCAGAGCAATGTGCGCAATGCCTTCTTCGGGCTTCATGTGGGAAACGGGATAGAAATTGTATGATTGGGCTACACCTGCAAAAGCCGGATAAAAGTAGCCGCCGTGACGTGCCCCGGTCAGCTGCTGAATAACCACCGCCATTTTTTCGTCCTCGGTGCGGTGCATGGTACTTTTGGCATAGGATCGCGGGGTTTCCATGTACGTGGAGGCGTACACCAGTTTTACGGCCTGGACCAACCGCTCCAGCCTTAGTTTCAGATCGGAATGCTGGTTGGGCAGCATATAGGTTCGGTAAATGCCGGCAAAGGGCTGAAACTGGGCGTCCTCAAGCAGGCTGGAAGAGCGCACGGCCAGCGGATAGGCAAAGTAGGTCAGCATCGTTTCCAGCTCATCCCGTAGCCAGTTAGGAAAATGGGAATTGATAAATCGTTCGGAAATCTGTGCGTCACTCAGGTCGCTGTTAGAAATGTCTTTCAGGTCGTTTTGATTAATAAAGGTGTCAAACGCCTCCGTGGAAATGACCAGCGTTTTCGGAACCCGGATGTCGACCTCCGGAAATTTAGCGTGAAGATCAGGATTTTGTTGCAGCAGGGTCGACAAAAATGCCAGTCCGCGCGCTTTGCCGCCCAATGACCCTTTGCCGACTTTGACGAAATCGGAATCGGGGTCAAAGTGGCCCGGCACCAGCTCGGCGATAATACCTTTCTGGCGGCCCTTGCGGCGTTCCAGAATCGAATTGATAAGGTGAGTTTTGAGATCGGCGATGGTAGCAAATTCGGATACCTTTATCGGTTTCAGTTTGGTGGCCAGCATGATTTCGGAGCGGGCCATCAACCAGCTGGAGAATTGGTTGCGAGATGCGTGATAATAGACCGACTCATCCGGAACAGACGGCAGAATCCGCTGCATTTCCCTCAGGGTGGATGCCTTGGCGACTTCCCGGCCGTCAGGCATTCGAAAAATAAAATCACCAAATCCGAGGCTATGTTTAAAAAAATCCCGGATGTCGGTATGCAGGGTCGGCGAATTTTTATTCAGAAACACTGAGGGGATACTTTCAGCTTTTTTACGGTTTTTTTCTTCCGAGCTCAACATAAGCAGTGGTATATCCGGCATTTCCTCCTTGATCATCGATAGAAGAGAAAATCCGGCCTGGTTGTCCAATTCACCGTCTCTGGGGAAGGTGACATCCGAGAAAATACTGAGCAAATAGGGTTTAAATCTGCGGTATAGATATTCAGCTTCCTCAAAATTATCGGTAAGCAGAATCTTCGGCCGGGCCCGCATTCGCAGGATGCGGTGTTCGTCGTTAAGCGAGTCTTCAATCACAGCCTGGGTCTGCATCACAATCTCTTTATAAAGCAGAGGAAGTATGGAAGAGTAATAGAGAGGAGAATCTTCAACCATAATCAACACCCTGACTATGGCGCGTTTAGTATCATAATCGATATTCATTCGATCTTCTACGCTTTTGATCAGGGCCAGAAGCAGATCGGAGTTGCCGTACCACACAAACAATTTGTCGATGGAACGACGTATCCGATAGTCCGTATCCAGCAACAGCCTGTTCGTACTGTGGGCAAGCAGAAAAACCGGCAGAGCAGGGTATATTTCTTTTATGTGCCGGCTGAGGCCGAAGGCATCCATATCATCCAGCCGCGGCATGGTAATGACCAGATCGAAGTTTTTTCTGGCCAGGGCGGTAATGGCTTCCTGGGCAGTGGTAACCCGCGTCAGGTGGGGCGGACGCGAAAGATTCAGTCCGCGATATTCGTGAATAATCCTTTCCGCCAGGCGCCCTTCCTCTTCCATGATGAATGCATCATAGGGGGTGGAAACCAGAAGAATTTCGGTGACCTTTTTGGCCATCAGCTCATGAAAGACCTTGAAAGATAGATCAAACTCGTCGATGCTTTCTATAGCGTCAGGGTTGTGTGTTTCAGATACGTTCATGGTCGCCGTCGTATATAAATGGTTAAATAGAGAAATGCCTAAAATAAAAAAACGGTTGAGTCGGTTGAGTCGGTTGTGTCAGTTGAGTCCGTAACTCCCAACCCGCAACTCGTAACTCGCAACCCGTAACCCAATGAACTCAAAAAAAAATGCCTAAAATGCACTAAAATGCCTAAAATGCCTAAAATTAAAAACGGCTTTCGCCCTTTTTAAATAACCCGACAAACTCAACAAACTCAATGAACCCAACAAACTCAACAAACCCGTTTCCCCGCCTCGCCTTGCGGCTCGCATGACGGGCGCGATGCCCTATGCGCTCTGCGCTTTGCGTTTTCTCCCCGCAGTCTCCCCTGCCACGTGTCTCTATATTCCAGGGTGTGCCTGATCATTGCCAGAGTATCTTTTTTGTTCAGCGACCAACGCGGGGCGACAAGCTCATCCGGGTGCGGATCCCCGGTCAGTCGCTGAATGACGACCCTGTGGGGAATCCGTTCCAGAAAGTCGCACACAAGATCGACATATTCCATCTGCC
>DAOVBC010000237.1 GCA_030670715.1 Deltaproteobacteria bacterium
TTTTCCTTGGCAATTACCGGCATCAGTCGCTGAATCGAGTATTCCACCAGCGCATCCCGTGAGGCGGTAAAGTTTTTGGCTGCCCTCTCCAGGCATGAAAGGGTCCTGCGACTGAGTACATATGTTTTTTGCACCCGGACCGGCGCATCGATTTGATGCAGCTGTATTTCCCGGGCGATAGTTTCCAGCACGCTTAAATCATCGATCAAATGGTCAAACAGAGATTTTTGTTTGATCCCGAGGTGAATCGACACGGCACTCATGGCTTCTATGGCTTTTTGCGATAATTTAAAGGTTGCCCGGACCGATTGCCGACCCCGCAAATCCCTTGAAGATGGGTGGGGCAGCTCAATACCGGTAATCGGGTCCCTTTTCCCTTCTTTTTTCATTGCCGTTCCTCCTGATTGAGTCCCTGTTTACCGAATCTCTTCGAATTATTACTTAAATGTAACTATGATTAATAGTAATGCAACTAATTATTATTTATTATTGTATTGACATAATAATTATGATGTTTATCATATTGCGTAGAGAAAGGAAAGAAAAATAAATAAAAAAACATGGTGTAAAATTAAACTAACTGAGGAGGTAGGATTATGAATCTTGTAAGATGGAATCCTTTAAGGGAAATGGCGGTATTGCACAACAATTTTAACCGGTTTTTTGATGACAACTTGTTTCCGATCCGACGTTTTGACGCTGACATGAATCTCGGCACGTGGAATCCGGCTGTCGATATCTACGAGGAGAAGGACAGGTTCGTGATCAAGGTCGAACTGCCGGGTCTGGACCGAAAAGACATTGAAGTGGATCTCAAAGATCGCGTACTGACCCTTACAGGCGAGCGGTCCTACGAAAATGAGGAAAATGAGGACAACTACTACAGAAAAGAGCGGGCGTTCGGTAAGTTTCACCGCTCCTTCACCCTGCCGGCCAACCTGAATGCGGATGACATTAAAGCCGAATTTACAGACGGTCTATTGACCATTCTCATTCCGAAGCCGGAAGAGGAAAAGCCCAGGCAGATAACGATTCACTAATCAAATCAAGTTTAATTCTTATTTATTAATAAAGGGCGGCGCCATCGGTGCCGCCCTTTTTTCATGGACAATTGTGATGTCGTTTCCACATTTTTGGATCATGTCCCTTTTTGATACAACACTTCGATAGTTTTAACCGGTTCAGCGTCAAGCCTGATTTCTTCTTTCATCGCTTTTAAAGACAGTTTTACTTTCGCTGGGATAAGATTTTGGCCATCATCAATCCGATACCCATCGGGTGCATATCTTCCGACTTCAATTTCACAAGGGTATCCACGAAGGCTTTGGCCGGTGGTGAAAGAATCTGGTCTTTGAGATAAGCGATACTCACATCTAAATATACTTTAGGGCGTTTTAATGGAACTTCGGCCAGTTTTTTATCACCCAGCTCGGCAGCCACCGTTTCTCGAACTAAAAAGGAGATCCCCTCTGCCCGCTGTACAAGCTGCTTGATGAATTCAGTATTGCCGGTCTCCATTAAAATATCAGGAGAGCCGTTGTCATTGGAAAATAATTGTTCAACCAATTTCCGGGTTCCCGAGCCTTTTTCCTTCATAATAAAAGGCTCTTTGGCCAGCTCCCTGAAGGAAACAGCAGTTTTTTCGGATAGAGGGTGATCTATAGCCACGATGAGCGCCATTTCTTCCCGGCTGAAGGGAAAAAACTCGACTGCCGGATGGTCTTCCACCTTTGCGATTACAGCCACCTCAATATTAAAATCAAGCAGACTGTAAATCATATCCAGTGAGCTGCCCTCATGCAATTGAATTTTAATATTCGGATAGTTTTTATGAAAGGTGGTGATCATTAAAGGCATGAAATAGCGCGCGTAGGCTTTGGTTGTGCCCAGGCTGAGAACGCCGCGCTTGAGTTCCCGCATGTCGTCGATGGCATTCTCGATTTCCTTTTCGTACTTAAAGATTTTCTCAGCATACACAAAAAGAGATTTTCCTTCGTCCGTCAGATAGATTCTGCGTCCCCTCTTTTTAAACAGGTTCAGGTTGCAAAATGCTTCGAATGACTTTACCTGAACCGTCACGGCCGGCTGGGTAATAAAAAGCGCATCGGCTGCTCTGGTGAAATTCAGATGTTTGGCTGCATGATAAAAAATTCTGAGCTGATTGAAGTTTAACATGAGGTGTTTAACCCGAACATTTCATTGCAGACTAAATATTTTTTATGTATAAAATTCATCTATAAACAAAACTTATAGATAGCATAAATATAATTTGATTGACAGTTTTTTTTGTTTCGGCCATTAAGATTTAGGTTTATTATTCATTCTTACGTGATTTCCAAATGGTGTGTGCTCTCCTGCTATCGTTCACCGGCTCGTCATCAGGCTCCAGTTCCTACTCCGGTCCTCCGGCCAGAAAGCTTGTTAACTATTTATTCAAGCTGCTGAAGGACTTTTATGAATATTCTATAACCTCATTAAAGAAAGGAGAATTATAATGGCAGACGAAAATGCAGGAAGATTTCCGGACCCCCACGAGTATGAAATTCCCGCCGAACTGGAAGGCTGGGAGGAGATGTACCCATCTCATTATCTGTTCTCCCAGGACAGGGCCGAATGGGAAAAAGCCCAGTTCTGGTACCTGGACAAGATCCATGCCCCGGAACCCATGCCGCCGTTGGACCAGATCTTTCAGGAGGCATGGCAAATCTCTCTATCACAATATACCACCCGGGTGTTCTGCATCCCTCCGGCCCAAGGCATCGCTCAGCGGATGGTTGGACCTTACATGTACATCTGCGCAATTGCGCCACCGCCTGATGAAATCATCGGAGAGAAAGCCGCACTGTTTGAGAAACGGGTGTTCTATGTATTCGAGCATTACGAGGAGCTGTGGGACAAGTGGTTGACCAAATTCAAGGCCTTAGGTGAAGAAATGGCGGCGGTAGAGGTTCCGACGGAGCTGCCGAAGTTCGTTCCGGAAGACCAGGTTTTACCCGCCCCCACCGGCTGCTATGTCTCATATGATCTTATCGAGTCCTTCGACAAACTGGCCAATCAAATGATCAAAGGCTGGCAGTATCACTTTGAAATGCTAAACCTTACCTACCTGGCGTATCTGATGTTTGCAGATGTGGCCAGAAAGCTCTTCCCCGGCATCAGCGAGAGCGCCATTGGAAAAATGGTAGCCGGTGCGTATGTGTCCATGTTTAAGCCGGAAGAAGAGCTCTGCCGGCTTTCAAGGCTGGCCCATTCTTCTTCGGGGGTGGCGGACCTATTAAAGAGCGATGCCCCGGTTGATGAAAAAATCGCCGGTCTTGAAAATACGCCTGAGGGTAAAAACTGGCTTGAAGAGTATGAAAAGGCCAAAGACCCGTGGTTTTTTGTATCGTGCGGCAGCGGCTGGTTTCATCATGAAGGCAGCTGGATTACAACCCCCGAGATTCCCTTCGGGTACATGAAAAGCTATCTGGAACGGCTCGAAAGGGGAGAAACTATCGAACGGGACCTGGACAAAATTAACAAGCAACGGGATGAGATCATCGCCGAGTACACGGCACTGATAAAAACCGACGAAGACAGAAAGGCTTTTGACGACGCCTACAACACAATCCGGACCATCTATCGGTATGCAGAAGACCATCTGTTCTGGGTCGAACACTGGTTTCACACCATATGGTTCAAAAAAATCAGGGAACTGGGGTCGCTGCTCGTTGGTGCCGGTATGATAGAAAACGTGGACGACATTTTTATGTTCAACCGGTACGAAATCCCCGAACTGCTCACAGAGGTAGCCACCGGATGGGCTCTGGGCGTGGATATCCCGGTAAGGGGCGCGTATTACAAGGCCAAAGCTGAAAAGCGGAAAAAGATCCTGGAGGCTGCAAGATCATGGAACCCGTCGCCTGCATTGGGCGTGCCGCCTGAAGAAGTAGCTGAACCCTTCACCATTATGCTGTGGGGTGTCACGACAGACAGGGTAAAGGAATGGCTCAAGGGTGTTGATGCAACAGCAGAAGGAGACATTTCCGAGGTCAAGGGCTTTGCCTCTTCGGCCGGTGTTGCTGAAGGTCCGGCCCGGGTACTTAAGCTGCTCAAAGAAATTGTCGACCTTCAACCGGGAGAGGTCCTGGTGTGTCCCACCACCAACCCGTCCTGGGCGCCTGTGTTTACGAATATCAAGGCGGCGGTTACGGATATCGGCGGACTCACCAGCCATGCGGCCATCGTGTGCCGGGAGTACGGTATCCCGTCGGTTACCGGGACCGGATTGGCCACATCGGCCATCAAGACCGGCGATATCATCAGAGTGGATGGAGACACAGGTGTTGTCACCATCGTGGAAAAAGCAGGATAATGTTTTTTTAAAGTTCAATGCGAACAATCCATTCTATCCCCCTTCCGCCGGAGGCGGAGGGGGGACGGAAACGATTTCATCCTTCGGAGAAAGCTATGG
>DAOVBC010000302.1 GCA_030670715.1 Deltaproteobacteria bacterium
ATTGAACGTGTTAATCGACCCTGCGATGCAGAACCCCGAACAAGCCAATGCAAAGAAAGGGGGTATCCATGTTAGTCAAGGTTTTTATCAGGCGGTATCTCAAAGAAGGAGCAGAGATGGAGGCGTTCACACTTTTAAAAAAACTCCGGTTCAAAGCCATGAACCATGACGGATATATTTCCGGAGAGACCCTGATCAGCACCGATGACCACCAGGAAATCATGGTGATCAGCACCTGGCGGAGCCTGGAAGACTGGAATAGCTGGAAAGAGAGCAAAGAAAGAAAAGCGATAGATGCCCAGCTGGAAAAAATTCAGGTAGAACAAACACGATACGAATCATTTGTTTTCAGCAAGTATCGGCTTTCTGTCCAGAAAGGATTCCAGAGAGCCCCGGACACTGTCGTAAAAGTATAGAGTCGATCGATACGTCTATGAAGCCATGATCTGTTTCCACCCGTCTTTCCGCTCACTGCGTACATTCATGCTCCCCACTCTGTGTTGACAGATATTACCCTTTTCGATAATTTGACATTTTTAATATTAAGGGAAATGGTATTGGGAGCTTTCATAGACTATCAAGCATTGATCGCCGAAGTTGATCGGCTCTGTCGCCGAATTCGGCACAGATACGCAGAACACATCGCCTGTGTAAAAGGGTGTGCCGGCAACTGCTGCCGGATTCATATTTCTGTTTTCCCCGTCGAAGCCGTATCTTTTGCCCGGGCGCTGCAAAAGCTCCCCCGGGAAATGGTGCGCCACATCCGGCAAAAAGCCCGGCAAACAAACACCTTTGGTCCCTGTCCACTGTTAGAAGAAGGCGCCTGCCTCATGTACGATTCACGGGCCATTATCTGCCGCACCCATGGCCTGCCGATTTTAAGCGAATACAGGGGCCACCGTTCAATTGGTTTCTGCCAGAAAAACTTTCAAAATTTACCTTCCATCCCGGATGATGACGTCATTGACCTGGCCCACTTGAACGGCTCTCTTGCAGCCGTCAACAACAGGTTTGTGAGCGAGTTCAGTGACCGGTTGCCTCCGGGCAAACGCTTCACCATTGGTGAGGCCTTGCTTATGTCGGGATTTGGCGGCGATGGTGATATATTGACTTCTAAGACCGCAAGCATCGGCGTCAAATTTTGAGAAACAGGGAACATGCAGATTACATCTGCTGACCTGCTGCACACCTTCATCGAGCCATTTAATCCGCATCTTCTTCAAATGTCCCGTTCGAACCGTCTGGTTGCTCGATAAACACGTAGCCGGCACCCCACACGGTTTTTATAAAAGCGGAGATCTTGGGATCGTCTTTCAGTTTCTGGCGCAAACGACTCTTTGATTTTTAAAAGTAGATGCTTATTTTGGCTTTATTATGGCTTTGCGAGGGTTATGAAAATGGGAATGGATAAATCAAAAAACGAACTCATAGAGGCGCTAAACTTTCTCGGACAGCGTGCAGCAGGTGACAGCGAATCTCAGAACCACCTGGATAATATTGAAAAAGCATACAGGGATCTCAAAAAGCGTTTTAAGGAGCGCACGAAAGCCCCGGGCAGAGAATTCGCTGATCGCGATCAAACCGAGGAAGCCTTGCGCATGGCTGAGGTGATTATTGATAAAAGTCCGGCGATCCTTTTTCGGCGGGTGGCCGGCGGTGACCACCGGTTGGTTTACGTTTCAAACAATATTAGCCAGTTCGGGTACACGGCTGAAGAATTTCTTAGCGGCAAGATTTTTTTTAAAGATATTGTCCATCCGGACGACCGGAAAGAACAGTATCAGGAAATTAAGGATTCCGCCGCCCGGGATGTTGAGGAATATACCCAGATTTACCGGGTGGTAACCAAAAGCGGTGATGCCCGCTGGGTGGAAGATCAAACATCTGTTGTTCGGGACGAAGAGGGGAACAAAACCCATAATCAAGGCATCGTGGTGGACATTACCGAACGCAAACTTGCCGAAGACGCGTTGCGAAAAAGCGAAGAAAAGTTTCGCCGTATTGTCGAAACCGCCGGTGAAGGTTTTATCTTGATGGATGAAAACCTGGTTATCATGGATGTCAATGATGCCTATTGCAAAATGCTGGGTTACGCACGGCAGGAACTGCTCGGTAAAACGCCGTTGGACCTGGCGACCGAAACATTCAGACAGTTTTTAGCAACCAATCGTGACACCCTCCTGGCCAAGGAATACAGAAAGTTTGAAGGCAGCATGGTGGCCAGGGATGGCCGTCATATTCCGATCCTTATCCATGGCAGCACGCTCAGGGACGATCAGGGGCAGATAATCGGCAACATGGCATTTGTAACGGATATGACCGAGCACAAAAAAGCCCTGGCATTGGCCGGCGAAGTCCAAAAAAGCCTGCTTCCCCAGGATAAACCCCGGGTTAACGGACTGGATGTGGCCGGAAGAAACGTATCATGTGATGAGATCGGCGGGGACTATTTTGACTTTCTCTGGCGGCGCGAATCCCCCGGCGGTCCTTTCAGTGTTGTGGTCGGCGACATCACCGGTCACGGGGTGGATTCAGCCCTTCTAATGACATCCGCACGGGCATTTCTGCGGATGCGTGCCTCTCAACCGGGCACAATGTCGGAGATTATCACAGCGATGAACCACCATTTAGCGCAGGACGTTCTTGAAACCTGCAGATTTATGACACTGTTTTATCTGACCATTGATCCGGAAAATGACCGTATTGAATGGGTCCGCGCCGGGCATGACCCGGCAGTTGTCTATGACCCTGCCCGGGACATGTTTGAAGAACTGAAAGGCGAAGGCGTTGCGCTGGGCGTGAATGAACAGATTGAATATACGGCCAACTATAAAACCGGTATATCGGATAGTCAGATTATTGCCATCGGTACGGATGGTATCTGGGAAGCTTTCAACAATGAAAATAAAATGTTCGGCAAAAAACGCTTTCGAGATATCATTCGACGAAACGCAAATGCCGGTGCCGACGACATTCTAAACGCCGTCTACGATGAGTTAAGCGAGTTTACAAAAGGCCGGAAATCTGATGACGACATCACCCTGGTTGTAATTAAGGTTAATAAACCTGGGTAAAGAATCCGGCTCCACAGGGCCCGGCTTTGATTAACCCGCAGGTGTATTGCACAGATATCAACTCAACCGGCTGGAATGTTGCAATATTGGAGTACTGGAATATTGGGTAAAAAAATGGATCTCTGACGAATTATGACTCTTAAAAGGCCAGTAGATTATATAAATCTGGATGAATGCTCCAACCCATCATTCCATTATAGCGCTAAAGCTTCACTGCGTGCCCATTACTCCATTATTCCTGTTGGATAAA
>DAOVBC010000314.1 GCA_030670715.1 Deltaproteobacteria bacterium
ATTCGGAGACGAAGTCGACAATAGACTGTCACAAATGACCACCGACCAGGTCATGGAAAGCACCCGGCAAATGATCAGAGCCGGAATCCCCGAGGACGACGCCGTGGAAATGACCCAACGGATGATCCAAAACCGTTTCCGGAATGAAAACACCATCAGGGCGCAGAAGGTCGTGATGAACACTCTTAACAAGGACCTGCCGCCGGAACCGGTTATGAACAAGGCTTATGAGGGCATGGCTAAGAACGTGCCGGATGAAAACATCGTAAAAGCAATGAAAAAAACCCGGTCCCGCTATGAGTACGCTTACCGTCGCGCAAAAGAAATCACCCCGGAAAAATCCCGGGTCCGCGATATCGGCAACGCCATGGCAGAGGGAATCACCGCCGGCATGACCCGGGCGGACGCCGACCGGATCATGGAACGGCTGGGCGAAAGGAAAACAGAACCGTCCCGGGACAGAGATCAGGACAGGGATAGGGAACGGGACAAAACCCACTTCGAAGATCTCGCCCTGGAATCATTTCAGGCGGCTCGAACGATGGCTCGTCTCGGGGTGTCTTCTTCCAATACCGGTGATTTGATTTGCCAGGCCCTGCAGCAAGGTTACAATGCCCGGGAAATGGAACAGCTGCAGCTTGCATTTAAAACCCAGACCAGGCACACGGCCCCCGAACAACTTGCCCGTCAATACACCCGTGCCATCGGAGAGGGGACACGGGCGGAAAACCTCGGTAAAAATTCGGCGGGCGGTCAAGGTCAAACCGGCATGTCGGGTGGATCAGGCAGTGGCGGTTCGAGTGGATCAAGCGGAGGATCAGGCGGCGGTTCGGGAGGTTCGGGTAGTGGTGGCTCCGGTGGCGGTGGCAAAAAGTAACAACTAACAACTCATTATCACCAAAGGCCGCGCCGATTATCGACGCGGCCTTTTTTTTCACAACCCGTTTCACATCCGATTTTATATTGCAGGCCTTAGCGGCAGTGGATTCTTTGCGAAATTAAAGTGCGAAACTTGATAGTCTCGTAAAAAGTATAACCGATGGCTAAGTAAAAAGTTCCATATACAAGGCGGAGTGGTTTTTCAGGGACGAGGCAATACCTGTAGTATGCCGAGGGTCTGAAAAACAGCTGCAACGCAGTAGATGGAACTTTTTACAACGCCATCAAACTTGAGTTATAAATTACTGACGGGTTGGAGAATTCTTCGCGGCATTTCAGCTTCCTCCGGATGGCTTTCCTCAAAAGCCTCTTTATCCGCTTCGTTCACGGGCGGAGCCGGCGGGGTGTGGAACTCCTGCATGGTTTCCATTACCAGGTCCGCCGGGGCATCCGGCACGCTGAACTGGTAGGGTGCAAAAAGCGTTACCATGTCGGACTCGTTACCCAGTTCATCAATGGCCGTAATACCGAATTCAACCGGCCCGTTGCCGGGTGTAAATGCAGCCACGTCATCGGGCATAACGATCCCGGTAACATTTCCGAGCTGTACAGATTGAGAGTCGTAATCCACACCGCCCTCTTCGGCCCAGTACAATTTGTAGCCGACAACCTGGGAGGAATTGGAAGCTTTCCAGCTGAGTCTTCTTTTTTTCATTTTGGACATGTTAAACTTTCTCTTTGAAGTTGAGCCGGCAAAGAGATGATTCTTTGCCGGCAATGTCGATCTTCTAAGATCCGGAAGTGTTCTGCCACGCCGGTTGACTTACGTATCCGCCCCAATTCCGGCTTTGCTCGTACTCGATCACCTTCTGGGGAATGAGTTCCTCGCTGAGGCGCTCAATTTCATTGGCCGCTTTGCTGCTGGGTGCGTATTGCATTACCGAAACGCCGTGAGTCATTGACTCAATATAGGCAACCCTCTGACACAACTCGGAATCAAACAGGTCCGTGTTGAACACCCCCATCGCCTCTCTGGCTTCACGCGCCAGCCTGGTCCCGGGAATTTTCCGGCTGATCAAAAGCTTGCTTTTCAGTTTGGTATTTTGCTGCTGGACTTCTTTGATCAGCTCCAGCGTCTTCCAGCATGACCAGACATCCAGGGGGCTCGGGCTCAAAGGGACAACGGCCAGATCCGTGACGGCTAAAATCGACCGTGTAACGTCACCCAGGGCCGGCGGCGCATCTATAACTACATAGTCGTATTTTTGCGCCAGTTCATTGATCTCATGCTGATATATCGTCCCCGGATGATGCTTGATTTCGAATGCCTTGTTTTCCTCCACAGCGTGCCACTGGATCGCGCTGCCCTGCGGATCGGCATCAATAAAGACCAGGCTGTGATTCTTTCGCTTCAAACTGGCGGCAAGATTAATGGCTGCGGTGGTTTTGCCGACCCCGCCTTTCTGGTTCACCAAACTGATGATCATAGTTTCCTCCTCTTTGATAATAGCGTTAGTGAATAATATATATGTCTTTCAGTCAGCCTGATTCACAAAAGCAGGGTTCCGATTCCAGAGGGGTCGGCGTTGATCTGCCCTCGGAATGGGTTGCAGTGCCATTATCAGCAAACTGACTTTTGGCAAATAAGATGAGCGGCCCGTTGGACTTTGAAAAGCTGCGTTTGCAACGGATGAAGCAGCACCCGGTACGATGCGCCTGGCAGGACCCGGGTGGTTTATTCTTTGTAATACAAATGCAATACGTAGAATTAAGTTAATTATCGGTATGTTACCGTATTTTACAGGCCTGAAAACCAAAAATTTCTTTCCCAATAACCTGTTCTTAAATATTTGTCAATTGAAAACCACACTATATTGATAAAAAAAATGTTAAAGGTGCAATATATTG
>DAOVBC010000046.1 GCA_030670715.1 Deltaproteobacteria bacterium
TATAGAGCACTATTTCCGAAGCAAGATTGAAAACATGCTGATTACCGCGTCATGGGTGGACGAAATACATTCAGGGCTCGGAATTAAAGGGGTCAGCCAGGTCTGGGATGAGAAACCGGCCTGGTATTTCTGGATTGCCGATACACCCGGGGTCTATCACCTTGAACTTGTTAATGCCGGCGCACGGGAGCAGGGCAATTTAAAGCTGTTGTGTGCCACCTTTTCTTTGAAATGTTATCCATTTACTCACAGCCGGATTTTTCAATCATTTTCATTCGAAGAACGGTGCCTGATCCGGAGTCAATATTTCGATCACACCAACACACCGCATTTTGAACATCGCGGAGAAATACCGAAAACCCTTTTCAATGTCGCTAAAATAGAATGCGCGTTTGACGTTGATGAAACACTGGCAGCTTTTACCTTCGAAAGTCTTGACACCTGGCGGACATCTTTTAAAAAGAACGCTTTTATGGATTATCCCCTGCTTGGCAAGAGTAAAAATTTCGACGCCGGTGAAGTGGATAGGAAGGTTCCCGGTACCGAAACCGGTTATCTGTTCTTCGATCGATTGCTTAGTCTTTTTTCCTATCACAGTAAAAAACCACCGGCGCGGGTGCTGGCCTTTTGTTCCGGTGGTTTTGAGCTTGTGTATGACCAAACCGGCACCTTTTCCTGTATCGATTCAGAAAGGGTTAAAATTGTCACCACCAGCGTGCTGTACGATCTTTCAGGTGAAGATCCTGTTTTTAACCGTGTAGCATATTTGGGAAATCAATTTAAAAAAGAAAACGAGGATATCATTTTCGATCGGACATTTTCATGCGGCCATTTACACATCAAAGATGATCAAATTCCACACATGATATCGTTAAACAACAAATGGTGGTCTCTGGCCGGGGCTGAGTTTAATTCAAAACTTGCATCCACCTGCGGTTGTTCCTGATGCCTTGGACAGGACGGGCCGTGAGGGATAAACACATATTGCTTGTGGTATACAGAAAAACTCGGCACCTGAGGGCTCGCACAAAAATAACTTCACATTTTAAGCGCCGATGCATCCCGCCTGGCTGCGTTGCGAAAGCTCGGAATATGCCAGATATTCCTGCGCTTTCGCGTCTTGTCAGGCAGGCGCCTCAACACTAAAAATTTGCGAATTTATTTTTGCGCGAACCCTAGCGCTTCACGATGATCACCGTTTTTTCTTGATATACGAACTGGGCAATGGAAAAAATCAGAATCGCGATTCCGGTTTTCAACAGCCGGATTTCCCCCGTGCTGGATGCATGCACGCAGATCTGCATTTTCGATTGTGAGCAAAAACGAGAGGTCAATCGACAGAACGTATGGGTCGATGATCTATCACTACCGGAACGGCTGACCATCCTGGTGAATTTAGGTGTCAGGGTGGTGATCTGTTGCGCTGTCAGTGATGTTCTGCACAAACTGCTTAAAAGCAAAAACATCCAAGTTATTGCCGGAAGAGTCGGTGAAATCGAAGAGGTGCTTGACGCCTTTCTATGTAACCAATTGGATAATCAGTGTTTTCTCATGCCCGGGTACAAGGCGCCAGCATAACCGCTCTCGATCCTTCTTAAACCGGATCAATTATTTTATGGGAATTTTTAATTTTTCAAGGCGGTTTTAAGCATCTCGACAATATCTTGACCGTTTTCAACCGGGGACAAGAGCCACAGGCGCCTTAAATGTTTTAAAGTGGTTTGCATCAGCACCTGCCCCAACAATTCGGTAAACCGGCGGTATTCCAATCTACCGTGCAGGGTGCCCAGCATGGGGAGGCCGATCGCCCGGAGCCTGCGTTGTTCGGCCTCCTGAAAAATATTTACCAGCGCTTTTTCCACCCATTCCTCTTTCCAGGTCGGGTCTTGATCGACATCGTGAACAACAGCCAGAAACCGCAAAGGCCTTTTGCCTTCCACCAGCACGCTGCCGACAGGTTCCGTCCGGGCGTTCATCAGGTCCGTCATCAGTCGGATCGGGTGTTCTTGCGGTTCACACACCTTTGGATCGGCGCTCATGATGAGCCAGGTGTCCTCCTCATACGCCATCGCTTCAATGCTAAACGGCGGGTTATTCTCCGGGGCGGCAACGATGCGAACAGATCCGAAAGTCATCTCGCACCTCAGACCTCCACGGATCAATCTCAAGATAGACCGAATATTTGCTTTTTCATCCACGGCAAAAAACTACTTCCTCGCCACTATTTTACAGAGCAGACGTTTCTCTATTTCACACTGCGCCCACTTCATATCATTTTTTTCTTTCCCTTCCTTGAAAATGCCGACGATTGTCTCGGCCTGATGTTTTGCGGTATTATATCCGACCGCCACCGCTTTTTCTATGACCTGCCAGTTGAGGGTCCTGGCAAACTCTTCGAAGGATGCTCGCAGTTCGGGAAAGATCTCTATGGCCAGGCCGTCAAAAAATGCGACATAAAATCCCAGAGCGGCCTGCTTGCGCTCCCTGATGATATAGTTCAGGGTTCCGTGTTCATTCGTATCCGCCAGAAGGTCTTTAACCGCCCGCGCCAGAAGCTCCACCGGCGTGTTGGGAAATGCGGCAATCACCTCGCGCCACAGATCACGTCCAAAAACCGTATCCCGCAGTTCGCCAACTTCATGGTAAATGTAAGTTTTTTTTTGGGCCGCAAAGATTTTCGCCAGGTTCCGCCGCAGCGATCCGGTATCCTGATCTTTCAGTCCGCAGTTTTTCAGCGCAAATGCAAGAGCCTGCCGCCCTGACTTTTTGATGTAAAACATACTGTCCCAGAGAAAAAGCCTGGCAGCTTCCTGTCGCAAGAGTACACAGCTGTCCTGGGTTAGTGCCGGAAGCGTCAGCAGATCACGCGCCAGTTCGCGACCGAGTATATACACCTTGTGGCCGTTTACCCTCTTTTTTTCATCTATCCGGGTCAGAAAAAAGGTGGGCTTCAAACCTCTAGCATATCCGGCCCCGTAAAACAGCCCCCCAGCCTCCAGCACCGCATTAATGCCGGCAGTGTCGAAGGGATCGTACTTGTGGCCGCTGATGGACAGCGGTTCATAGTCGCCGTCAATGAGCTTTTCCCATCTTTGCTCCCGGTCATCAATCCAGTCCAGTATTTCTGACGAATCTTTTTCTACCCAGGGCGGCAGTTTTTTCTCCCATTTGTACAGATCCCTCAGCCGCAAGGCCAGGCCGCAAATCGAAAAAAGTCCGGCATGGTGCGCATCGGAGATGTCGCAGTTCTTCCTCACCTGGGTGGTAATCAAATCTAAATCAAGCATATTATTATCTAAAAGACCAATTTCAATATTCACATAATGATAGAAAGATGGTTATCGGAATTGTTGCGTGTTGCGAGTTGCGTGTTACGGGTTAATATAAACGCGCAACACGTAACATTTGTTATTTCACTGCCCATTCGTGGTTCTGCTGTTTTTTACCATTGTCAGCCCTCAGCCTCTGCCGCAGTACCCTGGCCCTGGCCTGCGTCTCGGGGCTGCAGGTTTTCCAGCATTTTTTTGACACTCGTTGTGGGTAAATTGCAGACAAAATTGCGGCAGACATAAGCGGTGGCCTTGCCGCCTCTGGCGGTCATGTACCGGCTGTAAGGAACCAGCTTAGCGATTTCGTCGGTGCTCTGCAAATCTACCGGTCTCAATAGCACTATACTGCCGGGTTGGAAAGTTGTTCGCAAGGCGGAGAGCATCTGCCGGTTCACGTAATTTGAGAATAACCATTTATCCGCTTAAAACAAGAAAGGAGAAATTAAACTCGCTTTTACGGGGAAATCGCGGCAGAGGTACCGCCTGAATTTTTCAGGCTAAATTGCAGGAGGACTTTAAGGGCGCCCGGTTGCGTGGCGTGCTCATAGGCTGCCAGGGCATCATCCAGCGGGTAACGCTGTTCAATTAAAACCGCCGGCTCCACCTTTCCGGTTTGAAGCAGGCGCAAAGCCGTATCGAACGGACCGCAGCGAGATCCCACCAGGGTTATTTCATCTACTACAATGGTTGAAACATCTATCTTTAAATGCCCTTTGTATGTACTTTTGAGTACAACCGTGCCCCGGGGGCGGACGGCGCGTGATGCAATAGCGAACCCTTTTGGAGAACCGGTCGCTTCGACGACAACATCAAAAAAACGCTCGGATATTTCCTTTTCATCAATCCATGCAATCCGGCGCGCATCCAGCAACTCGCGCTGTTTGCCATAGCGGGCCGCGACCCGTAGACCACAGCCGGTGAGCGCAAGCGTCTGAGCAATCAGTTGACCCAATTGCCCCGCCCCCAGCACCAGAACCCGGTCTTCAGCGTGGATTTGTACCTGATCCTGAATTTCCAGTACCGCGGCCAGAGGTTCCACAAATACAGCGGCGGCGTCGGAAACGGAAGCGGGGACGCTGATTAGGTTTGCCAGAGGAAGGCATAAATATTCGGCAAAAGATCCATTGCGGTTCAAAATACCTGCCACCGTTCGGTTTTCACAGTGGCGGGGCAGTTTATCCAAACAGAATCGGCACGTTCCGCAGGCCACGTTGATTTCGCCCACGACCCGCTCCCCCACCCGTTCGGGCCGATCAGGGGCCAGCACAATTTCGCCCACGAACTCATGGCCCGGTATCCCGGTAAACGGGTAGTATCCTTTCACCAGTTCGAGGTCCGTGCCGCAAATCCCCGCCAGGCTGACCCTTACCAGAGCTTCGTCAGCACCGGGTTCCGGCACCGGCACATCATCGCGATAGCTTAATACACTGTTTTCCAGCCAAACGGATTTCATTTTCATCCGGTCTTTTCATTCTGATCGGGATTAATCCAGGCGCTTTTTTGCATGCCGGAAAGAATATTAACACAGATATTATCCGTATACGACCGCAATTAAAGAATTTAATGGCCCTATTGATCAATATTTTATCACGAATATTTATTGAAATATTCAGGCAAGAAACGGACTAATTCTACCTGAGGAGCTCTATTGGTCATAAATCCAAATGGTTACTAAAACCGGCGACTGTCCCCGGTATGTAACGTCGTGACGTGTTTGGCGGGAAAGCTGACAAAATATGTCATATCCGCTTTCAAACCGATCAATCCGCCACCCCGAGAGTGAGCAGATTCTGCCGCAAACCACAATTCGGTAATTTACTTCCACTTTTAGGCAATAAAAGTAATAATTCTGAAGTAATTTCTATTCCTGCCACCCCAAACACCCTGCAATGTATGGATTGTCGTTTTTTATAGAAGCAATTTGAATAGCCCTGCTAGCCTGCGTTTGCGTTCAATTCTTTATTCGCTTTTTTATTTTTCGGCAAACCACAATATCATGTGCATTTTTTTCTTTGACATACAAGATATGTTCTATTAGAAGTATTTATAAGGATTAAAATTTGAGCACCCCAAGGGCATTTGTTTCACGGCACCTGACCCCAGAGGAATAGGCTGCTCCCCAATATATCTTCTGGTGCTACCCCAGAGGAATAGGCTACGCCCCAGTGAAATAGGCTTCGCATTTCACGGGGTAAACATTTCACGGGGTAAACATTCCACAGGGCAGGCGGGGTAAACATTCCACGGGGCAAGCGCAGAGATTGGGCAAAAAAGGGCGTTTTGCAAAGGTCTCGAACCGATAAAGGTGAAAAAACGGTGAAAAATCGGCCGAAAATCATCACCAAAATAAATTCAGCAATACCGGTCCCGAGTCTTCCCCAAATTCTTTTTAAACTCATCGAGGTTTGCAAAAACAGCTCCAGCACACCGGAAGACATTGTACGGGTGGTTTCGCTGGATCCAGGCATCACCCTCAAGCTGATGCGGCTTGCTTCCGTCTGGCAGAAGCAAAAACTTTGTATTCGAACACTGGAACAAACCATCGCCATTCTCGGACCCGAGAGCATCAGGAAAATGGCTCTCACCGCCCTTGTGACGCCATTGTCAAACCGGGTAATAAGAAATGCAGCTTTGCATTTTAACCGGTTCTGGCTTCATTCCCTTCAGTGTGCAATTCTGGCCAGGAAGCTGACCGAACAGTTTCGTTACGGGTTTGCGAATGATGCCTATCTCTGCGGGCTGCTGCATGATGTCGGAAAGCTGATTCTCTGGATGAATTTCAGAAAAGATTACGAACCGCTTCTGAAGCATTCGCCGGAACTAGACGAGATACTGAATGCAGAAAACGACCAAATCGGCATCAATCACTGTGATGTCGGTTGGCGCCTGATCCGTTCCCTGCGCACAAGGCCTTTAGTTGCAGACAGCATTCTCTACCATCACCGGCCGGTGGAGGAAATTGCCGGGGCTTTCCCCCCGGTTAAAATTGTATATGCGGCGAACGTCATCAGCCACCGCAAAAAGAATACTTTTGCGCTGGCGGAGATGATGGAAGAAATAGGCTTCCATCTACCACCTGAACAGCTGAAACGCATAATTGAAGATGTGTGGCATACAACCAGCGCAGTTTTGAATTTCCTCGGATTGTATCCGGAAGCATTGAATAAGGTCGACGATTTAAAATCAACTGAAAGTTATTTGCCGATTTATGAGTTTTTGGGAGAAATCCGGGAGCTGTCACTGATTCAGATCGCCACAGGCAGTATCAGTACTGATGGTGGCAGAAAAGCCGTTCAGAAAGAACTTTTTATTTCTCTGCAAATCCTCTTTGATATTACCTCGGCATTTTTCTTCTATTATCAGCCGGCAGACAATGTACTGATTGGCAAACCAACTCCGGACAGCCGGACCGATGACTCTATTGATGCAGTTGAAATGCCGGTTAAACCCGGGAGCAGCGTTCCCGCCATGTCGCTCATACAGCGAGAAGTTATCGATTCATTCGGACACTTAACAAACAGTCCGGTGAACATCACCGACGACCAACTGGTCCGCCTTCTGGGAACCGAAGGAATGCTTTGTCTTCCCCTGCTCGTAAATCAAAAGCGGGTTGGAGTTATTGTTGCCGGTATAGACGAACCTCAATTTCCGATTCTTTCAGAGCAGCTGTCAATGTTGAAACAGTTTGCAGACCACGCCGCCCTGCTTTTACAGGAATATGCCTATGATGAGTCGCGGGCTTCAGTAATTTCCACGACCGCCGGAGTGAATCAGGAATCGGTACGCAGGATCATTCACGAAGTAAACAACCCGCTGGGGATCATTAAAAATTATCTGAAGGTTCTCGGGTCAAAAATAGGAGAAAATACCGATGTCGGGGATGAAATATTTTTTATCCGCGAAGAAATCGAAAGAATCCCCGGAATAATTAAACAGCTTTCAGGAACTGATAAGATAACAGAACGAAACGGTGGGCAAGTCGATATCAACAGTATGGTTTATGATCTGACCAGGCTGCTAAAAAAGTCAGTACTTGAACCGTCAGACATCAAACTGCACTTTTTTCCGGACCCAAAACTGCCGCCGTTTCCAGGCAAAAAGAACGGTTTGAATCAGGTGTTGATCAACCTCCTGAAGAACTCGGTGGAAGCGATGCCGGAGGGAGGAAATATTTTTATCAAGACCGCCTCCGAGCGGCCGCAAAAAGATTTGGCTGAAAGAAACATTGTCATCACCATTCGAGACGACGGTCCGGGAATACCGGATCAGATCATGGCACGGCTTTTCGAGCCCGGCAACACTTCCAAGGGCACCGATAATTTCGGCCTGGGCCTGTCGATCAGCAAAGATATCATCACCCGCTATCACGGGCTGATTTCGTGTAAAAGTCGTGTGAATGAAGGCACTACCTTTACGATTAAATTGCCGGTTTCAGACATTAATTCCAAAAGTTCAATGGAGTAAAAAATGAAACACCGTCCCGCAGTTATCATCGTAGATGATGAGGAAAGAATGTGTATGAGTTTGAAAAGCATCCTGGAGCGTCGCGGTTTTGACGTTGAGACCGCCACATCCGGTAAAGCTGCGCTTCAGGCGATGGCAAACAGGGAATTCGATCTGTTCCTGCTGGATATTTTTATTCCGGATGTGGACGGTTTTCGTCTCATGGATCAAATTTTGTCACGCTCTCCCAATGCCCCTGTTGTCATGATGACCGGCGATGCTTCGGTGGATTCTGCTCTGAAGGCACTGAAAAGAGGCGCATACGATTACCTGAAGAAACCGTTCGAACCGGAACATCTGGAAAAAACCATCGACAATGCCATCCGGCAGAAAATGCTGCTGGAGAAGAACCGGTATATGGAAAACCGCCTTAAAATTTCGGAACGGCGCTTTCGGTTTATGATCCAGAATTCTCCGGATATGATTTACACCCTCGACAAACAAGGTAAGTTCACCTTCGTTAATGAGGCTGTCGAGGAACTGTTCGGGTATAAAGCCGAGGATCTGGTGGGAAAACACTACGACCAGGTGCTGTATGAAAAAGATATTGGAAAGGCCCAGTGGCGATTCAATGAGCGGCGCACCGGCGAACGCGCAACTGAAGGCTACGAACTGCGGCTGAAGACCGGACCCCGGAAAAAAGGCGTCAATGCAAAGCATCCCGCATATGCAATTGTCGAATTGAATGCCACCGGCATCTACCACCAGGAGCAAACCGGTACGCCCCCCGAACTGATAGGAACGTATGGGGTTGCCCGGGATCGGACTTATCGAAAAATCCTGGAAACGCAGCTGCTTCAGGCGAAAAAGATGGAAGCCATCGGCAACCTGGCAGGCGGAATCGCCCATGATTTCAACAATCTTCTCATGGGCATTCAAGGACTTGTATCCCTGCTGCTTTTAAAAATGGACCCGGATCACCCTTTTCAGGATAAAATCAGAACGATTGAACAGTACGTACAGGATGCGGCCGGTCTGACGCGGCAGCTGTTAACCTTCGCCCGGGGAGAAGCGGTGGAAACCAGGCCCACAGACATCAACGCTTTGATTATAAAGCAAAATAAAATGTTCGGCCGTACCCGTAAGGAAATAAAAATAACAGAAGCCCTGGTGCCGAGTGTCCTGCCGGTGGAGACCGACGCCTCCCAGATGGAACAGGTCCTTTTAAACCTGTATGTCAATGCGGGACATGCCATGCCCCGGGGCGGAAGACTCCAGGTGAGGACCGAGAATATATTCCTGTATTCAGGCGATTTTTTAACCGAATCAACGCAGTTAAATCCCGGACGTCATGTGAAAGTCACGATTTCAGACACCGGCGTTGGCATGGACGAAACAACCCTTCAGCGTATTTTTGACCCGTTTTTTACCACAAAGAAACTCGGCAAAGGGTCCGGCCTCGGCCTTTACTGCGCCTACGGTATTATCAAAAACCATGGGGGGCACATCCAGGTTGTCAGCAAAGAGGGGATCGGTACAACTTTTATCATTTACCTGCCGGCTTCCGACCGAGAAATTTCGCCGACCGACAGCCCGTCACCAAGACAGATTGTGGGCCGGGAGACAATTCTGCTGGTGGATGACGAAGATAAGGTCCGCCATACGTGCAGGGACAATCTGAAACTGCTTGGGTATTCGGTCTTCACGGCCGACAGCGGCGAAAAAGCGATCGAAATTTACAATAAGAAAGCCGGTTCAATTGATATCGTCGTGCTGGACATGATCATGCCCGGCCTGAGCGGCAAGGAAACCTACCGGCGCCTGAAAAAGATCAACCCGGACATCAGAGTCTTGCTCGCAAGCGGTTATGCTGTAAATGGGCAGGGCAGGGAAATCATGGAAGAAGGGTGCAATGCCTACATACAGAAACCGTTTAAGATCGAACAGCTTTCCTTGCTGATCCGGAAAATTATGGAAACCGAATGCCCGGACCCCCGGGCTTCTGAGACATCAACCCCGTCCGCAACCCCGACCCAAAGTACCGTTAAATAATCATGCAGATCACCCAGCTAAACCTTCCGGACAGGATGATAGACCTGGGTGTCGGCCAGCCGGCCATTTCCCTGCTTCCACTGGAGGCAATGAAGACGGCGGCCGAACACCGGCTGAGCCAGAGAGATCCCTCGCCGCTGCAATACGGTACCGAACAGGGAAACGGCTATTTCCGGCAGGCACTGGCGCAATTTCTCAGCCAGGGTTTCTATACTTCGGTCGATCCGGACGAGCTTTTTATCACCGCCGGGGCCACCTATGGCCTTGACCTGATCTGCACCTACTTCGCACAACCCGGCGATACGATTTTTGTCGAGGAACCAACCTATTTCCTGGCCCTGCATATCTTTGCCGACCGCCGTTTGAACATCGTCAGCCTCCCGGTTGATCAGAACGGTTTGATCATCGAAGCTCTGGAAGAAAAACTGGCTGAACACCGGCCGGCATTTGTCTATACCGTACCCACGTTTCATAATCCCTCCAGCGTTACCCTGTCGGCGCCGCGCCGGGAGAGGCTGGCGGGTCTGAGCGAAGAGCACAAATTTCTGATTGTAGCCGACGAGGTCTATCACCTGCTGGCCTATACCGTGACCCCGCCACCACCTTTGAAGACCTATGATCGGGGCGAAACGGTTCTTTCCCTGGGGTCTTTTTCAAAAATCCTGGCTCCCGGGCTGCGCCTTGGCTGGATACATGCCGCTCGACCTCTTCTCAAGCGCTTGACCCGCAGCGGATTGCTGTTAAGCAGCGGAGGACTGAACCCTTTTACCTCCAGCCTTGTTCTCAGTACGCTTGAACTCGGTCTGCAGGATGACCATCTTCGTTTTTTGAAGAACACCTACCGTCATCGATCTGCGGTACTCAGCGATGCTTTGCAGGAATTTCTCCCCCCTGCGACAACATTTAGCGAACCGCAGGGAGGTTTTTTTATCTGGCTGAGTCTGCCTGCCGGGATGGATACCGGCAAACTCCGCCAGGTCGCCCGCCCGAAGAATGTCAACTTTCAACCCGGGGTAAATTTCTCCAGTCGGCAGGGCCTGCAAAACTGCATGCGGTTGTGTTTTGTCTACTATGGCAGTGAGGATCTACGCGAAGGCGTGAGACGTCTGGCCGGAGTCCTCCCTTAGTACATGTATTCGTAATTACGATGATTTATAAGATAATGAAATCATAAATGTTGACCAAAATACGGCTTCACCACAGGTACGTGTTCACGGGGTACGTTTCCCCGAGTAACGATATTGGCGGAGTGGCTTTGTCATTTCAATGACTTAGCAG
>DAOVBC010000174.1 GCA_030670715.1 Deltaproteobacteria bacterium
ATATGTAGTGGTCATATGATTCTTCTAAATACCTTGAACATCTTCTTCATAACACAGGTTTTTAACACCCTTCAAAACTAATGATGTCCATACCATAACACAATCTGTTGATTGTCAGATTTAATCACATCATCTCTTTTATAGTAGAATGATTAAATCTTGGTCAATCCAGTTTAATTCCTCACTCTATTTTTACAGGTTATGCTTTATTTGGCCATCAGATGGGCCACCGCTTTTTCGAGGCCGTCGATGGAAAGTTCAAACATGGGGAAAATCTCGCCGATGGCGCTGATAGTGCGGGTGTAGTACCACCGGTCGGCCGGTATGGGATTGAGCCAGACGCAATGGGGAAACGTTTTTGCCAGAAAGTTTAAGCATTCAAAACTCGGTTTACCGCTGCGTTCTTCCAGGTGAATAGAGCCATCGGTTGCCATCAGTTCGTAAGGTGCCATGGCGGCATCACCGACAATGACAAGGCGGGTTTGAGGATCAAATCCGGCAAATTCTTCGATCTTTTGCGGTTTCTTATACCGTGCCGGATCCTTCCAGATGGTGCCGTAAATCGTATTGTGAAAAAAGTAGGTTTTCACATCTTTGAACTGTGCCCGGGTATAATCAAAGAGCGTTTGAGCTACCCGCACATAGGGATCCATGGAATAACCGCCGTTGTCAATGGCCAGCAGTACTTTGAGCCGGTCTTTTAAACTGCGTTCGAAAACGATTTCAATCTCGCCACCGTTTTTCATGGTCTGGTAAATGGTTGCGTCGATGTTTATCTGATCCTTGGGTCCCACCGGTACCATATTGCGCAAACGCTTCAGGGCCTCACCCACCATGTCCTGGGTCAGCGGACCGCTGAGGGAGTAGTCCCTGTATCGACGGTCCATCGCCACCTTTACCGCCGATTTGTTGCGAGAAATACCGCCGACGCGCATTCCGCCCGGGTGAAAACCGGAGTGACCCACCGGGGAGGTACCTCCCGTTCCGATCCACCGGCTTCCGCCGTGGTGTTCTCCGTCCTGGTCTTTTAGACGCTCTTTAAAGTATTCAATCAGCTCTTCGGGTGTGAGCTTGCTCAACTCGGATTCATCGATACCGAGCATGTCAGCCAGAACTCTGGGCTCCTTCAACCAGTGTTCCAGCATGGCCCGGGCCAGTTCGTCCAGTTCAATACCGTCGTAATCCGGCAGCTCGGCCCCCTGGAAATGGTGGGCAAACACCTGATCATACAGGTCGAAATAACGCTCACTTTTCACCAGGATCGAACGGGACGCGGTATAGAAGTCATTCAGGGTGTTGATCAGACCGATACCGAGGGCCCTGTGAAGTGTCAGAAAAGATGTCGGGCTGACGGGAACCCCAACATCTTTCAGTGTATAGAAAAAATCAATAAACATTTCAACGCTCTGCGAATTAGAATAGCCTTTTCCTGTCGGTGAAGTCCAGCGCACGATGAAGGTCTTGGCTTTTTTTAAACATAACGCCCAGGTAGGGGATATCGCCCTCGCTGAGTTGTTTGGGTATGAAATCAGGATCGGACTTTAATGCCCGAATCCAGTTTATGAGCTCACGGGTTGCCGGTTTTTTTTCGATTCCATCCAGCCCCCGCAATCGATAAAAGGCAGTTACGGCATTTTCCATAAGATCCGTATCAAGATTTGGAAAATGTACATCGATAATTCTGCGCATCATCTCCGCATCCGGAAAAGCAATATGGTGAAAATTGCAGCGTCCTAAAAACGGGTCCGAGAGGTCCTTTTTGGCGTTTGAGGTAATAATGATGACCGGACGGTACCGTGTGGACATCGTTTTATCAATCTCGATGATATCAAATTCCATTTGATCCAATACGTCGAGCATATCGTCCTGAAAATCGGTATCGGCCTTGTCGATCTCATCGATAAGCAACACCGTTCTTACGTCGGACGTAAACGCCTGACCGATTTTCCCCATCTTGATATAATCTTCGATATTGCTCACATCCCGGCTGGAATCGCCGAATCGACTGTCATTGAGCCGGGTGAGTGTGTCATACTGGTAGAGTGCCTCAACAAGTTTCATGCTCGATTTTACGTTCAACACAATAAGGGGCATTTGCAGACTTTCGGCAATTGAATGGGCGAGCATGGTTTTGCCGGTTCCCGGCTCTCCTTTGAGCAGCAGGGGCATCTCAAGCGCCATGGAAATATTCACAATACTGGCCAGTTCATCATCGAGAACGTATTGTGTTGCGCCTCTAAATTGCTGATTGGATGTTTCATTCACCATTTAAAACTCCTTTTAATCAGTTTGTCGGTTGGGTCGGTTTTGTCTGTTTAGTCGGTTTGGAACAATTTAATCACCATCTATGTTTTGTAAATGTTAGAAACGGTTTCTATACATATATCGATCGCAGCCTATCCGACACCTCCCGCGTCAGCCGCACTACCTTTTGGGCCAGTTCCGGCGAAAGCGAACCGACGCCGCAACTGGGGGTGATAAGGCTTTGCGCCGATATTTTTGATCGATCAATGCCCAGGTTCTCAATGGATCGTACTTTATCGTTCCATTGGGCGACCAGCGACTCGGTAGTCTCTTTCTCAATATCCTCGGCATTAAACGTGGGGACGATGCCCCAGGCAAGAATTTTGCCGGCATCGATAAACCTTTTTATCAGATCCGGATAAAGGATAAACCGGTCAAAATATGAATAGGCATCGAAGCTGACAATATCGGTCGGAGAGTCCAGGATCAGCGACCAGTCCGTGTTGGCACATACATGGACGCCTGCCAGCCCCCCTTGCGCATGGATCGCCTCAATCACTTCACCCAGACAGGCCGTGACGTCATCCTTGGAGATACTGATAAACTCCGAAGTGCCGTAACCGGCCAGGGCCGGCTCATCGCAGAACATGATGACCGGACAGCCGCTGCCCGAGAGTTGCCGAACCTGCCACATGGCCTTTAAGGCCAGAAGTTTTACAGCGGCATCTTTCAATTGCTCGTTGTAAAAAATGGCATTTTTGTTCTCGTCATGCACGCCGGTGCAAAACGTAAAAGGACCGGTAATCTGCCCCTTAACAGCGATCGGCGGGTTTTGTGATTTTGGTAAACGTTCTAACAGCGTACCAAACCCCCTGGCTTCCTCGCTACTCAAAACAAACCGGGTGTCAGCCAGGTCTTTGCTGCCTTCGACCACAGCCATGTATTCTTCGTAAAACGCCAGCAGCTGATGCTCAAAATCGGCAGCAGACGTATCGATAAATGTTCTATCCTCCCGAATCGTCAACCCCGGCAGACCGGGCATAAATTGCGGGATCATCTTTTCCTGCGCGAGGGCCGGCAGTTGGGCCCACAGGGGGATTTCGGGTGTATATTTGAAAACGAGATCTGCCGCTTCGTCGTGATTTTCCAGCGGAAGACTGCCGATCAAAAGCGGGTAACATTCGGCCTGAAATTGGTTTTGCATCGATCTTCTCCTGTTTCACAGAGAAATGATAGAATGATGAATTATTTAAATTATCATTAGTTATAGTGCAATGCAATATTGAATGAAACCATTTAATCCGATATATTCAACTGTGCTGCATTTGAGTACTGTAATGATTGACACCGGAATATGCCGGTGCTATATTCAAATACCGTCCGGATGCAGCATACTTTCGTTATTTTGTTTTAATTGCAGTGCGTTACGGTATTGTCATCATTCGGTGAGTGCTGCACCTTCCTGGATTCAACCGACCGTAAAGGATCGTTGGACCGGGGCTTAAAAAGTGTCCAGCATTGGTTAAACTTACCGGTTATCATTTAAATCGGTTTGAACCGATGACTTTACAGGTTACGCTATGGCAAATATTATCTCTATCGACGACAAGCTTGCTCTTGCCAAAGAGAAAAAAGAAGCTTTAATTAGAAAGCGCAAGATCCAGGCAGTCCAGAAAATTTTTCAGTGCACGCAATGTGCGTTTAAATGCGAAAAATGCGGCACTCAGATCGGTCAGGAGCTTGACGTAAACCGGGGAATGTATCGCAATTTAAGGGTTCCTTACCGTTTATGCGAGAGTTGTGCTGAAGAATACTTCGATTATATTGAACGGCACAAAGGGCGCGGAGATCCGGACTGCTACTGGCACAATGACACCTGGATAGAGCTTTGGCGGAGCTGGATCGCCTATCAGGGAGCGATCGACAGCTATTTAAAGTCAAAAGAGTTCCTGCAATTACTGCAAGAACTGCAACAAAATAGGCCCGAAGAAGAATAGGAGGAGTGTATGTTTGGAATTGGAATGCCGGAACTCATTATAATACTGGTGATTATATTGATTATTTTTGGAGCCGGTAAACTTCCGGAAATTGGCGCTGGTGTGGGCAAGGCCATAAAGAATTTTAGAGGTGCCACAAAAGATGAGCCACCCAAGGAGCCTGAAAAGATAGAAGAGAATAAAGAAACCTGAAACATCTCTCAAGGTTGATCACATCCTGATTGTATCCCCCGCTAAAATTCCAGGGCAGTTTAGACAAAAAGGTAAACTGCCCTGATTCAATCTCCTGAAAATCTGTGCCAATCCGTGTCCGGCTTATATCAGAATGGAATATCATCATCGCCGGAATCCATCCCCGGCGGTTCAGCTTCCGGCGGCGGGGGTCCGCCGTAACTATCCCGTGGTCCGGAAGGTTCTTTGGGACCCAGAAACTGAACTTCACTTGCAATGACCTCGGTGGTATAACGCTTGTTCCCGTCCCGGTCCTCCCAATCCCGTGTCTGGAGACGTCCCTCAATATAGACCTGGCGCCCCTTTGAAAGATATTCACCGCATAGTTCGCCCAGTTTGCGCCAGGCGACAATCCGATGCCATTCGGTTTTTTCCCTTTTCTCGCCGGTCTCCCGATCCTTCCACTCCTGGGATGTAGCAATGGAAAAATTTGCAACAGCGGCGCCGTCCGGCGTGTAACGAACTTCAGGGTCTCTTCCCAGGTTTCCGATCAAAATCACCTTGTTAATTCCGGCCATAGTTACCTCCCTTCAATCAAAACGATTATATCTACCTGTTACCGTGTTGATACTGAATCTGAACTGCAAAGTCAATCTGAGAAATTTCACTAAAAACAGATTTACAAAATAAAATATAATTGATAGTTTTTTTTTCTTAAACTTTCAGTCCGTAAATTGAACCGAGGCCATTTCTTTCTTTACGCTCGCGGCGGTAATTCACCGGCAACGAAAGCGGCTATGAATCCAACAACCACCACCCCTTCGCTCAGATTGGGTTATCTGTACGTCATCCTTGCGGCCATTCTCTGGGGGATATCGGGCTCCTCGGCGAAGTTTCTATTTAACAGCGGGGTGACGCCTTTTCAACTGGTACAGCTGCGCATCACGATTGCAGCTTCCGGGTTATTCGTATGGCTTTTGATACGCGACGCCTCCCTGCTGAAAATCGCCCGCAAGGATATCTGGTACTTCGCACTGTTCGGCACCGTCGGTATGGGGATGTGTCAATTTACCTATCTTTTTGCCATTAGCAAAATCAATGTTGCAGCAGCCATCCTGCTTCAATATCTGGCCCCATCCTTTATCGCCATTTATTCCGTCGTTTTCGTTCGGGAAAAATTGAGTCTGTCCACCGTCCTGGCACTCTTGGGCGCCACATCAGGCTGCTATCTGGT
>DAOVBC010000287.1 GCA_030670715.1 Deltaproteobacteria bacterium
ATTGGGCAACGGACCGCTGAAGCCTGTGGGGGATTAAGCTCGGTTGTTAATTTTCGGTTAGCCCGCCGATTTTTATTGACAAGAAGGTATTGGCCCGATATTTTAGATTTCAACATGTCTATACATCTATAACAATAGACACTGAGAATGATAACGCGGAAACTTCCCGGGTTTGACGGGGAAGGGGCAACCAACGGCAAGCGGATTTTTTGGTACGGACAGCATGTCCTAATTGGAGGCAGCAAATGAAATTTCCGATCGATCTGGGCGCATTAAAAAAACTGAAATTTTCCACGTCCCAAAGCGAGCTCACCGATGAACAAGCGGAGCAGTTACGGGCAAACATCGAGGTGGTCCGCGACAGCATCGTCTTTTTTACCGCCTATGCCAACACCAAGGGTTTGGGGGGTCACACGGGCGGTGCCTATGACCTCGTTCCGGAACTTTTAATCGTCGACGGCTTCATGAAAGGGAGCGATACGGTTTATCCCGTGTATTTTGACGAGGCCGGCCACCGCGTCGCCATCCAATACATGATGGCGGTGCTCAACGGTTACAAACCGCCGGAATCGCTGCTGCATTATCGCGAATTCGGCAGCGGTCTTTACGGCCATCCAGAAAGGGAGGACGACCAGGGCGTATTTTTCAGCTCCGGCCGGCTGGGGCACTTATGGAGTTATGTCAATGGCGTGGCGGTTGCGAATCCGGATAAGATTGTGGTGATGTTCGGCAGCGACGGCTCGCAGCAGGAAGGCGGTGATGCGGAGGCCGCAAGGTGTGCCGTGGCGCAGAACCTGAATGTCAAGCTGCTCATCGACGACAACGACGTGACCATTGCCGGACACCCCAGTGACTACATGAAAGGGTTTTCCGTTGAAGATACGTTGAGAGGCCACGGACTGAACATTGATACCGGTGACGGTGAGAACGTATCGGAATTGTACAAAAGAATTCATACGGCACTGACCACGGCCGGACCAGTGGCACTGATCAACAAGCGCAAGATGGCAGTCGACATCCCGGGAATTGAGGGGTCCCCCAAAGGGCACGATGTCATTCCCGTGGATAATGCCGTCACATACCTTAAGGAAAAGGGGCGGATAGAGGCGGTAAAGATGCTGGAATCGTCGGTAAAAAAGACCGAGCCCGTCGTATATCTCGGCAGTACCCAGGAAAAAGCGAAAAACCGGGACAATTTCGGAAAGATCATCTGCGATATGCTTAAAGAGATGCCGGATCGCAAATCCAGGGTGCTTGTGGTGGATTCAGACCTTGAGGGATCCTGCGGTCTGCACCACATCCGAAAAAATTTTCCCGAGGTTTATCTCACCGGCGGCATCATGGAAAGGAATAATTTTTCCGTAGCGGCCGGATTCGGTTCGGAAAAAGGCAGACAGGGCATATTTGGCACTTTTTCGGCCTTCCTGGAGATGGTGGTCTCTGAAATTACCATGGCCCGTTTAAACCGGGCCAATGTACTGGCCCATTTTTCACACGCCGGAGTGGATGACATGGCGGACAACACCTGTCATTTCGGCATCAACAACTTTTTCGCCGACAACGGCCTGCCGGAAAACGACAAAACCCGTTTGTACTACCCGGCGGATTCCAACCAGATGCGGGCAATTCTCGAGACCGTTTTCAATGACGAGGGGCTTCGCTTCGTGTTCTCCACCCGGTCCGCAACCCCCTTTATCCTGGACGAAGCGGGGGAGGTGCGCTTCGGCGGCAGTTATGCATTTGTACCCGGCAAAGATGAAGTCATCCGGGAAGGGGATCAGGGGTATGTCGTGTCCTACGGTGAGATGCTGTACCGCTGTCTCGACGTGGTGGACCGGCTGCGGTCCGAAGGTGTCCGGGTGGGACTGATCAACAAACCGACCCTGAATGTCGTTGATGAGCAGATGATGAAAAAACTGGCCGGCGGCGGTTTCGTCCTGGCCGTTGAAACCCAGAACGTCAAATCGGGATTAGGGGTAAGATTCGGCACCTGGCTGTTGGAAAGGGGCTGCTCAATGACCTATGCCCATATGGGTTCGATCAGGGAAGGGCACGGCGGACTAGAGGAACAGATCCCTTATCAGGAACTTGGAACGGATGTGATACGGGACAAAATCATGTCCATGATGTCATCGTAGCCGATACAAAATACAGCTTCACCACAGAGAACACAGAGATCACAGAGGCAAACAAAATAATTTTTTATTTTTCTCTGTGTGCTCAGCGGTCTCTGTGGTGAAAAAATAGTAACAATCATACGTTACCGTATTTACGTATTAGAGAAATTAGTCATCCGCACGGGGCGGCCGCGGATGGCGGCATCACGCGACATCGGCTTCAGGCGACCGAGGGAGAGAATACAGTGAAAATCGTAGATCCTAACAACCCGATCCCCAAATATCTTCAGATCAGTACCTGGCTGAGAGAGTCGATTCAAGTTGGAAGGTACAAAACGGACGAGAGGATTCCCTCTGAAATCGAATTGTCCCAGATGTGCCAGGTCAACCGCAACACCCTGCGCCAGGCCATCGGGGAGTTGACTACCGAAGGGTTGCTGAGAAAGGTCAAAGGGCTGGGCACATTCGTGTCCTCCCCGGGGCCGATTGCCCTCAGGCACAAACTGAACCGGATTTCAAGTTTCAGCAGGGAGCTTCACCAGGCCGGCATCCGGGAGAAAACACGGCTTCTTGAAAAAGGATATAAAAAGCCGCCGGGGCAGGTGGCGAGGAGCTTGGCCCTGGGTGCCGACAGCCGGGTGATCACCATCCGGCGATTGAGAACCGGCGATGACATTCCGCTGATCTACGAGGAGACCTATCTGCCCGAGGATCTGTTTGAAGGCATTTTGGACATGGATCTGACCGGATCCATATACGAGATTTTCACCAACACTTTCAATGTCGAGCTCGCTCGATGCGAGCAGACCATCAGGGCGGTCAACATGAAAAAAAACGTCGCCTCCCTGTTCGATCTAGAGGAATCTGCCGCGGCGCTCTATATGGAAAGCGTAACTTACAACGACCGCAACATGCCGGTGGAAGTGCTCCGTTGTTATTTCAGAGGAGATAAATACACCTTCGAGGTTGAACTGGGTCGATATCATCTGACGCAGTAATTTTGAAACAACAATTAATGCAGAGGAAAGAAACCGAGTATCGATACGATATAGAATTAAAGGAGCGTTTGCAATTATTTACAACCCTAAAAGATGTCATGAAATGTGGCGTAAAGGAGGATACTGATGGAGGAAAAAAACCTGCTTGAAAAACTGGTAGAAGTCAGCCCCGGGATGGAAATCTGGTGGGATTCATCCCCGGTGATTTTCAGCAACTGGTGCCGTAAGATGCTCGACAAGGCGGCGACGGAGAACCGGGAGCTCATGCAACGCCAATTCAACCGTATGTACAATCAAAGCGCACCGGAAAATCAGCTGTTCAGGGGTGTGACCACCAATCCGCCGCTGTCCCTGCAGGCCATTCAGGATGATCCGCCGTATTGGGAAGGCGTTGCCAAAGAGATCATTGCCGAAAACCCCGGCATCGATAAGGAAACACTGTTTTGGCTGCTTTACAAGCAGGTGGTCAAGCGCGGTTCGGACATGTATTTGCCGTTGTTTGAAAAAACCGGATACAAAGAGGGATACCTTTCCGGCCAGGTGGATCCGAGGAGCGTCTTCGACAAGGATGCCATGCTCAGCCAG
>DAOVBC010000270.1 GCA_030670715.1 Deltaproteobacteria bacterium
CTACACTGGACCTCGATATTCGTGATCAGACAGTCAGAATCGACAACGGGCGGCTGGGTCTCCCTGTGTGTTGCAGTTATTGCGGCCGCGATGCCGTGATGCTGACAGGCACAGAAAAACAGATGGGAAAGGGGGCCCCTCCCCAGCAGGCAGAAGCCAGTGCTGTAATGGAACTGGCTGAAAGATACAGCTTTTTCAGTTTCGTTAAAAGTCCCGAGAACTTTATTACCGAACAATACCGCAATATTAAGGACCGCGCCCTGCCCTTTGAAATGATCGCTCAATCCGTCCATGACGATTCCAAAGACCTGGATGCGGCACGAAAAATATTTGAAAACGTCCCACTGCAGTGGACCCGGGCCTACAACTTAACGGGGGAGCGTGAAGTTTATATCCCCTTTAACTGGTTTTACACCATTAACGAGTTCAACGGTCCTTCGGCCGGTAATTGTGTGGAAGAGGCGCTCAGTCAGGGTATCTGTGAAATTGTAGAACGACACACATCATCGCTCATCAGCCACAACCGTTTGAATCTGCCGGCAATAGACCCGGATTCAGCCACCCAGCCTCTGGTGGTGGAAATGATACAAAAATATAGAAATGCAGGAATCAAATTGTTTGTGACCGATTTTACGCTGGATATGGGCATCCCGTCGGTCGGCATTTTGGCCTTCGATCCGTCGACTTTCCCGGAAAAAAGTGAAATTGTCTGGACGGCCGGCACGACCCCTGACCCTCAAAAATCCTTCAGCCGTGCCCTTACGGAAGTGGCGCAACTGGCCGGTGATTTTAACAGCAGCACCAATTATGTCGCCAGCGGCCTCCCGAAGTTTACGAATCTGAAAGATGCTGAATTTGTTATCAATGCAGAGAAGACAATCAAAATTTCCGACCTGCCGAATATTTCAAACGATAATATCCGTATCGAGGTTGAAAACTGCATTTCCGCCCTGGCGGCAAAGGATATGCAGGTAATGGTCGTTGACACGATGCATCCGTTGCTCAAAATACCGGCATTTTATACAATTATACCGGGGGCCCATTTCAGAGAACGGGCTCTGGGAGTCGGGATCGGTATGTTTGCAGCCAAACTCATTGCTGAAAACCAAAATCCCGCAGAAGCGATATTGGAATTAAACAACATCGAAAAACTGCTCCCCGGAAAATACTATATCAGTTTTTATATCGGTACCTGTTACCTGGCTCTCAATGAACCTGAAGCGGCACTGATGCACCTTAACAGGGCGATTAATCTTCAACCGACCCGGCAGGATAGCGCAGCTATCTATTCATATATGGGAATTTGTTATAGGGATATGCAAGCGTACCGCAAGGCGCTTGCAGTCCTTAAAAAAGGAGAGGGTTACGATAACGAGAGAACAGATATTTACAACCTCATGGGATTCTGCCATTTCAAATTAAAGGAGCATGAAGAAGCTATCGACTGCTTTAACAGGATCCTTGCCCTTGACCCGACCTCGGCGATCGATTATGCCAACATCGCCTCTAATTATCGCGATATGGGTGAAACGGAAAATGCGATCCGTTATTACGTGATGGCCCTGGAACTCGATCCTTCGATCACATTCGCCAGGGAGAACCTTGAAAGATTACAACAGGAAGGAAAGTGAATCTCCAGGTACGTGTTCACGGGGTGCGTCTCCCCGATTCGCTCCGGTGGCTGCGTGTCCGATCATTTCAATGACTTAGCAGCGGGGGCATTCCTGCCCCCTCCGCGTTCTCCCGCAAAAAAAACCGTGCGGGAGCCGCGGTCTCCCCCACGGCTAAGTCATTGAAATGACGAGGCCACTGCGCCAATCTCGCTGCTCGGGGAAACGTACCCCGTGAACACGTACATCTCCATGTGCATAGCGGGTGGAGATTCACTTGTCTAACCTTTCTATCCGACTCCTCAGGAGCGAGATCCGTTCATCGACACCGGCGGCCATAGTCTCCATCTGCTGTATGATGCTGGCCACCCGTTGTTTGTCGGTCTGGTGTCGGTTGATCTCCTCAATCATTTCCGCCGTGCTGGTACCATAGGTCTGAAATCGATCAATCAGTGTTTCGGTCAGTTTTTGTGCCACGATATCAATAAGTTTGTATAAATATTTAAACTTTAGATTCTCCCGATAATCTTTGCACTGGTAAATAATGGATTTTTCCGTTAACTGTTTCATCCGCTTCACAGTACCCTGAAGTGCCCTGGCATAAGTGCCCTTATCGGGTGGATTCTGCTTCTTTAAAATTCTCCTGACGCCTTTCATGAAAGTATAAAAACCAAGTTTCAAAAATGCATCGGTTTTGATCTTTGCCGAATAGCGCAGAAAAGCAATCAGCGGCGGGAGTCTGAGCTTTGAAGTCTCCTTGAGGGAATCCATCGATGGAAGATCCGCCCGCCGCTGATCTACGGTGATACTGTTTACAATATTAAAGTCACACAGGACACTATCTAAATCGACTAGCGCACCATCGATAATCGCTTCGTAAGGTTCCAAAATGGATTGGAAATATTTCTCAATTTTTCTCTCTTCCTCAAAGACAAACTGGACCACTTCCGGGTAGACACTATCGGCCATGGTTTTATCCAGCGACCGTTTAAACTCCTGGAAAACGAGATAGACCGTGTTTAGAAAACCCGAGTTTATAAGACTCTCTTCATATTTTTTCGATTCAACTCTGTAATCGCGAATAAATTCGATAACATTACCGACACATTCGCCGGAGCGATTGTCAAAAAACCGGTTGCTGTCGTTGTTGAGCTCAGTTTTTACTTTCGGTACAGCTCCGGCAGCTGTTGTTTCTACCATCGTCTTAATCTGATCCATCCGTCTCTGCTGACGCGTAATGTTTTCGCTAATCTCTCCAGCCTCCTGTTCATCCCTTGAAAACAGCTCGCGATGAATACTGATCCAATTCGCCATTCCGGACAAGATCACGCCATGGCGTTCGATCTGGTTTTTCAGTAGCAATCGCGATCGTTTGCGGATGAGGTGATTCGCAAGGTCGGATTGAAACCGCGTGGATTCCAGGTCGGAAAATTCTGCGATCTCAGTTTGGCTTTCCCATTGCGCCAGACGCAACAGATCTTTTTCCGGCAGGCCTTCTTTAAGAGATTTGAACAAATCAAACAGGGCGGAATAGGCGAAAACTTCAGGATCTGATTTTATCAGTTGCAGCTGCTCTGCCACTTTGGCGTTCACAGATTTAAGGTCCTCAAGTGATTCATGTTCGCTCAAGTCACAATTGACGACGAACAGAACGTTGTCGAGAATTCCCATTTTTCTGATGGTGGATAAAAATTTAATGTCAGCCTCACGCAGACCGGTCCGACTGCTGACGAGATAAATAATGAGGTGGCTGAGCTGGAGGTAGTCCTGGATCATGACCAGATGAAGAGGGTTGGGAGAATCGCTCCCTTGACAGTCAGCGAATTCCGTATCATTTGCAAGATTTTTACTGTCAATTTCCAGATGAATATCTTTTAAAAAGATAGCCAGGGAGTCATCGCCGACAAAATCCCAGTGCCTGCGAAACTGAGCGTTCTCAAATTCCTTTGTGAGGCTTTTGGTAGAAAGCATTTCTTCTAACGATTCGTAACCGTTCAGGTAGCAGTGGAGTAAAACGGTATTTAAATTCCTGGTGCCCTGGGTAATCAGCTGCTCAGGCGGTAAAGCCTGCAGCGTGGCGTTAAGAATCTTTCTTTGCCGGTTTTGCCGGATGTCAAATTTTTCCCTGTCAAAATCCGGATTGCCGGATGGCAGGAGCGCTATGGCTTCTTTTATGTCCCGATTGATTTCATCCAGTGATTTAAACAGCAGTTTTGCTTTCGGTTGTGACCCGCCGCGGACGCGCGTAACAATCGATGTCACCACGCCGGCACCGCGTTTTAAATATTCCCCTTTAAAGAGGGCATTTAAAAATGTGCTTTTCCCGGATTTTAT
>DAOVBC010000200.1 GCA_030670715.1 Deltaproteobacteria bacterium
TCCACCCTGTTTAATCGCCTCACCCGAACCAGAGATGCACTGGTGGATGATTTTCCGGGTGTCACCCGGGACCGTCATTACGGGGAAGTCCGCTGGGATGACGTCGAATTTACGCTGGTTGACACCGGCGGTTTTGCAGGCGTGGATGATTTTGCCACCCAGATCCGTTCACAAGTTCTCCAGGCCATCGATGATGCGGATGTTGTCATCCTCTTATTGGACGGTAAAGAGGGGATTTCTCCCTTTGATAGGGATATCCTTGAGATTCTGCGCCCTATTACCCGGCCCGTTTTCTATGCGGTCAACAAGATCGACAGCCGGGAGAAGGAGGTGCATCTTGCCGATTTTTACAGCCTCGGCCTGGAAAGTCTATATCCGGTATCCGCCGAACACCGGTACGGACTGAACGATTTTCTGGATGATGTGGTGCAGTCTCTGCCGAAATTTAAAGACGTTACGATATCTGATTCCGATCAGGATGTGATCAGCCTGGCAGTGGTGGGTCGGCCAAATGTTGGAAAATCCTCCCTGATCAATCGCATCATCGGCCGTGAGCAGCTTCTGGTCAGCGATATTCCCGGTACCACCCGTGATGCAATTGATACGGTCTGCAAGGTAGACGGCCGGTCGTATCTTTTGATCGATACCGCCGGCATAAGGCGCAAGGGCAGGGTATCCAAAAAACTTGAGAAATTCTCGATCATCAAAGCTTTAAGAAGCCTGGACCGCTGTGACGTTGCGCTTATTGTTTTAGATGCCGACGAAGGAGTTACCGACCAGGATGCCACCATAGCCGGTTATGCCTACGATCGCGGTTGCGGATGTATTTTTCTGCTCAACAAATGGGACCTGGTGGTCAAAGACACCCACACTGCAGCAAAATACTACGAATCGCTCAGGAGCCAGGCCAAATTTCTAAGTTTCGCGCCTGCGATAACTGTCTCGGCATTGACCGGTCAGCGCGTAATTAAAATTTTTAAACTCGTGGACGAGGTGTTCAGCCAGTACAACCGGCGTATCGGCACCGGACCTTTGAACAAGATTGTAGAAGACGCAATTGAAACGAATCCACCCGCTTTGCATCGCGGACGGCGCATCAAATTTTATTACGCCACCCAGATATCCGCCCGCCCGCCCACCATTGTCTGCTTTGCAAATTATCCGGAGGCCGTCCATTTTTCATATAAAAGATATTTGATCAACCGTATCCGGCAGGGGACCGGCCTGGATCAGACCCCGATTCGGGTGATTTATCGGAAGAGGGAAGGAAAAAGGCGAGTCAAAAGCAAAGGGGGGCGCCGACAATAGACAGTTCTATTCACCTGTTAATTTAATTGAGGATAGTTACGAGTTGCGAGTTGCGAGTTACGGGTTGTGAGTGTTTGGTTAACCCGCAACTCGTAACTCACAACCTGGAACCCAACAAGTCCAAATGGCAAATGCCTAAAGCCCGCCCTGGTGCGACGCATCAGTGAAAATTGATACTGCCTGTGTGCAATTTTATACCAGACTTATGCGTAAATAGTACTGGTGGCCGGTCTGGGCCAGGGTGCCTAAAATGCACTAAAATGCTATAAAATGATGAGTCGGTTCGCCTGTTGGCCCGTTTGCCGGCTCGACGGTTGTAAAGAACCTGAAACTTGAAACTCGAAATTTGGAACCACAGAATATCCAACATCGAGTATCCAGTATCGAGCATCGAATATCGACCGGAAACTCAATCAACTCAATCAACCTACTCAACCCCAAAAACCCAATAAACTCAACGAACCCAAATAACCCAACAAACTCAACTATCGAACATCGAGACCATGGACATATTCGACTATCACGCTCAAAAATCTATGGAATCATCCCGACCTCTGGCGGAAAGGATGCGCCCGAGGGATCTTACGGAATTTATCGGCCAGGCGCATGTTGTCGGCGATGAGGCTTTGATTCGTCGCGCCATAGAAAAAGATCAGATATTTTCCATGATTCTCTGGGGACCGCCCGGCTGCGGCAAGACGACGCTGGCGAAAATTATCGCCGGGGAGACGGACTCCTATTTTACCCATTTTTCAGCGGTTCTGGCAGGTGTCAAAGAAATCCGGGCCGTTATAGAAGAAGCCCGCAACCAACGAAAGCTGTACCGCAAAAAGACCGTCCTGTTCGTGGATGAAATCCACCGCTTTAACAAATCCCAGCAGGATGCCTTTCTGCACCATGTGGAGAGCGGTTTAATAACGCTGATCGGAGCTACTACAGAGAATCCTTCCTTTGAGGTCATCGCTCCGCTTCTTTCCCGCTGCCGGGTGATCACCCTGAACATGCTGTCCGAGGACGAGATCGGCGCTATTATCACCGGTGCCCTCGAAGACCGGCAGCGCGGTCTCGGTCAGGCGAACCTGGTTCTTGATCAGGATGCCTTCGCCTATCTCGTCCGCATCGCCGACGGTGATGCGCGGGTGGCCCTGAACGGCCTGGAAATTACCGCGTCCGTCGTTGCCACGGAACAGGATCGGTCCGGAGATACCGAAATTACCCGTATTGCGCTCGATCGTATCGAGAGTGCGCTTCAGGAAAAGGCCCTGCTATATGATAAAACAGGTGAAGAGCATTATAACCTGATTTCGGCGCTTCACAAAAGCCTGCGCGGGAGCGATCCGGACGCAGCGCTGTACTGGCTCATGCGCATGCTGGAAGCCGGAGAAGATCCGCTGTACATTGCCCGCCGGATGGTTCGATTTGCCTCCGAAGACGTGGGAAACGCCGATCCCCGGGCGCTCGGTGTTGCACTGGATGCCATGGAAGCTTTCAAATTCATCGGCCGTCCCGAAGGTGAACTGGCGCTGGTCCAAGCGGCCGTATATCTTGCGACCGCTCCCAAAAGCAACAGTATTTACAAGGCCTATAAAAAAGTGCAGGTCGATATCAAACAGTCAGGGGCATTGCCGGTACCAATGCATATCCGTAATGCGCCCACCGGTTTGATGCGGGATCTGGGTTACGCCAAAGGCTACAAATACGCCCACGAATATCCGGAAGCCTATACTCCCCAGGAATATCTTCCAGACAAACTCAAAGGGCGAAAGTATTATCATCCCCCTGGAAGGGGATATGAAAAAACCATCAAAGAAAGATTGGACCGATGGCGTGAAATGAGGGATGGGGCGGATGATGATAAAAGGAAATAAGTGGTATTTTGGAACTGTACAATAACAAGAGTGGAGTAATTATTTTTTAAGAAAGGGCGTTTTTTCGCTGCAGCGATTGGATGCCCTTTTATTTTTTTACTGAAATACAAGATATTGTGCTAAAAGTATTTAACAAAGAACGTGTTAATGCTCTCGTCTTTCTTAACAGAATAAACCAGCCAAGCTTTATGAATTTCAGTTTTACTTGCTTAATTTCTTTTTTTATTGCCGTTTCATCACCGCAAAAAATGATTATACAGGTTTCCGATCTGGAATTGGGAGGGAAAATACACGGCCCCTGTCCATCTTCAAGGAAAATACAATCCGATGCAAATAAGGGATGTTCCTTTTCTAAACATTGTAAGATTTTATCTCTCGGGGCACTTTCTACAGTTAAAAGATATATAAAATCACTAAGACCGATAATCGCATCAAGCTCTACGTTGCGGCAGCAAAGCCCTTGACACGCAGCAATACATTTTTTCATGTTTTCTTCGGCGCTCTGAAGAAGCTTATCCTCTGCCCTCTGGATTTCTTTACAAATGCCCCCCAAACATTATAAGTCTTCAGCGCCTAACGTATTGATAATTCCTTCTGCTTTTATGAACAGATGTTTTAATCCCATTTTATCGATTTTTTTCGCCACCAACACTATCCTCCTGCAATTGGAGGGAAAAGTGCTACTTCATCCCCGTCACGCAGCTTGATGTTCAATTTTTCTGGAAGGTGGGAATAATGCCGGCCGTTGATTAATATCTTAATATGTCGGCCCGGAGCATGCGTTTCAGGATCGAAAATCATATTTTTTAAATGGTCACCAAACATATCCGACAATTTATGCAGAAATTCGTTTAAGGTAATGTTGCTCACCTCAAAATCCAAGACGGTCTGGTCCCCTATGATCTTTTTCAGGGTGAGAAATCCCCTGACTTGTATTCTCATCATACGCCTAATTCGGCTCTGAATTCTTCCAGATACAACCGGTAACCTGTCAATTCTTCTGGAGACATTTCATCCGGAAACTGAAGATCTACCTGAGTCAGGACTTCAATAAGACTGTTGGCATAGGGTGCCACCCCTAAGACGCCCACCTTGCTGCCATGTTCAAGCTTAATTTTGCCCAGCGTGAAATCTGTTATGAACTTTCTTTCCTTGCGTAAAATTCTCTTCCATTCCGGAGGGGTAGCAGCCAGCAGATAATCCGACTCTTTTTTAGCCTCTTCTCCGGTGCAAAAAGCCATTTTAGTAAGTTCGCCCTTATCAAAAAAAGTACTGAAAAATATATCCGTGTCGATACCCCAGGCCGGTTCGGCCTTTACCCGGTAACTCATGCGGGCGGACACCTTTTTTAATTTTTCCTTGAAATCCGGGTCGGATCGATAAATTTTACTACTTTCTTCAAGCCATTGCGGGGTACAGTACCGGTATGTTGCCATTGTATCACCTCCGGTTGCGCTTCCTGTTGCGCTATTAAATATTATGGTTAATTCGTTTACGAAGTATGCTTCACGCCCTGTTGCGTGTTATACCCCTTCGCGCATGGAAATTACCGGACTTTGCCTGTCTGTTCGAGTTTTGCGATGACCTCATCCCGCAACGCTTTTTTAAAAAGCTTTTCTGTAACTGTCAGAGGCATGTCATCCCGAAATTCGACAAACTTCGGCACGGCATACGGGGATAGATGCTCACGACAAAAATTACGGATTTCCTCGGGTGTTACCTTTTCCCTGTATTCTTCTTTCAACTGGATGACCGCCATGACCCGCTCGCTGCCGGGAGTCTCAGGGTCAGGAATACCAATAGCGGCTGCCATGTGGACTCCCGGGTGTTTATAAAGAACTTCATCCACCGTTGTCGTATAGACCTTCATTCCGGAAACATTGACCATGTCCTTGAGCCGGTCGCTCAGATGGAAATACCCGTCTTCATCCATGAAGGCAACGTCGCCGGTGTGAAGCCAGCCATCGGCGGTAAGCCCGGAGCCCGGTTCCGGCCAGTAGCCCTTCATG
>DAOVBC010000182.1 GCA_030670715.1 Deltaproteobacteria bacterium
GAACGGCCACTACAAAATGTGTTTTCACGTGAAACTATTAAAAATATTTACCGCGCAATCCGAAGTAGTTTCAAAATCTCAGGCCGGGTTCAAAGCTCGGTGTCTCGACTACCAGGCGAAATAATCCGCCCGAAGCGGGACCATTGATTATCTGATAGGTTTTAAAACTACTTCTATCGATCTTAATTAGTAATTGAACAATCGAATTGGTAACAGTACGTTCGAATTTGGAACTTAAAAACCGCTGAAGCTGTTATTAAAATCGCCGTTTGATAATTTTTTAAGCTTTTTGAACCCAATGGATTGGTTGAGTAATCAATGTTTTGGCTTGCAAAAACACTGCAATTTGGATATAATTAGCATCGGTTTCAAAATTGCATATCACGCACACTGAACACCTTCAGCCGGGCACTTTGAGAGTTAAGCGGGATTTTGAAACCGCTTTTCGTATGTTACATACAACTTATCAACACGAAAGGGTAAGGCATCATGAAGCAGATTGTTTCCGTCTTTGCGCTGCTGATGGTCACTGCGGCTGTGTTTATTTCCTGTTCAGGTCCTCCGAAGCCGATTCCGGAAGAAGAAGAGTTAATGAGTGCTTTACAAAAAGTGCAGGATGGTGTTGAGGCCAAGGTATCTTATGAAAAATTCGATAAACTGCTTTCCGCTGCCCGTCAAAAACTTGACGCTTTGAAGAGCATAGAAGAGAAGAACGCCTGCTATTTTAATGCAGTTGACAAGTGTTATGCTTCTTTTTCAATCGGTCAGAAGGCCTGGAAATTAAAAGAGGAGGCCGAAAACGAGAAAAGACGGATAGATATGGACACAACCCTTTCGTTTTCGCTGGGATTTGCTTCGGTAAGTCTGGCAAAGGCCGGAGAATGCTTTAAGAGGAAATAAAGGTTAAGGTGTCGCTTCGCTTCGCCTTTTTTATAATAAAACAGATAGAATTCAACAATTTTAGGCACCCTGGCCCAGACCGAGCACCAGTACTAAATACTTAATAAGCCAGGTTTGGAATCATGCATAGGCTATAACAATATATGAACCGGTCGCACCAGGGCGGGCTTCAGGCATTTTAGCGCATTTTAGGCATTTTCAATTATTAAGTTCTGTTGATAATTGAAGCCATGTAACCTGCACCAAAGCCGTTATCAATGTTAACGACCGCAACATTTGAGCTGCAGCTGTTCAGCATTCCCAGCAGCGCCGTCAACCCCCCAAAACTTGCACCGTAGCCGACACTGGTGGGAACCGCAATAACCGGTCGATGCACCATGCCGGCGACAACACTCGGAAGTGCCCCTTCCATGCCGGCAACAACGACCAGGACCGACGCTTTATCAATTAATTGACGATGATTGAAAAGTCGATGGATACCGGCTACCCCCACATCATAAACAGACTTCACCTTGTTTCCCATCACCGATGCCGTCAGATACGCTTCTTTTGCAACCGGAATATCGGATGTGCCGGCCGAAATAACAAGGATCGTTCCTTTGCCCCGAATCGGCAGGTCTTTCCTTTTTAAGATTATCATCCGCGCATCTTCATGGTAAACCGCCTCCGGGAAACGGGAGCACACTACATCGGCCTTTTGAGCGGCAACGCGGGTCACCATAACGACATCTTCCTGGTTACTAATCCTCTCCACAATACCGCAGATCTGGTCAGTCGTTTTGCCCTGGCCGAAAATGACTTCGGGAAAACCCTTACGAAGGGAGCGGTGATGATCGATGTGGGCGTATTCAATATCCTCGCAATAAATATTTTTAAGCTTCTCGGCAGCATCTTTAACCGAGGCCCGGCCGGCGGCGACAGCCGAAAGAATCTGATGCAAAGAATCGATATCCATCTTAATTTAAATCTTTTTCAATTATCGTGTCGGGTTTTTGTTGTACGGTCTTACCGGGTGCTGGTTTGCCGGTTCCGGTTGCAGGCGGTTGTTTTTTCGGAGGAACGGGCGCGCTTATTTTACGCGCTTCTTTGATGTCCTTTTCCAGTTTCTTTATATCCTTCTGGATAAGATTGAGTTTGTGATCGAGTTTGCCGGTGATCGAAACCAGTTTTTTCTCCTGGTTTTTTTGTTCCTTGCTCAATTCCTGCTGAAAAGTTTTGCGGTCGATGGTATCGGCGGCTATGGTCGAAATATCCGTGTGCATTTTTGTCAACTGCTGCTCGGCCTTATCGACCGTGGCGGACAATTCCAATAGCTTTTTGGCAAAAATTTCATCAAGCGTGGTAATCCGGGATGAAACCGTCGCCACTTTTTTGGTTAAATTTTCCTGGTCTTTCCGGTCCGCTTTTGCCGCCGCAACCTTCTTGATCCTGTTATCGGTCTTGTATAATCGAAATTTCAGTGAATCGATTCTTTTCTCGATGGTTGCTGCCCGGGTGGCGAAAGTGTTTTCAAATTCCGATTCCTTGGCGGACAACTCGAACAGCCTCGATTCAAAATCTCTGGACAGGGTTTGAACCGACCGGGTCCCGGTGTTCTGATTCAGGATGACTCTCTTTTTTAAATCGAGATAGAGAAAAAAAAGAACCACGCCGATGATACAGGGGATTAGAACGGCAATAATAATAATTCTCCTGCTTAACCGGTTAATCCGAGTGTCCTGAAGGTCTTCCCGGAGGATAATATCCGGACTCTCTTCGTCCATACTGAATTTAAAATCCTGCTGACGGTCTTCATTCATTTTTTTATTCCCATTCGATCGTACTGGGCGGTTTGGAGCTGATATCGTAAACCACGCGGTTAACGCCCCTTACTTCATTAATGATCCGACTGGATATTTTTGCAAGAAATTTGTGCGGCAGTTTGGCCCAGTCGGCGGTCATGGCGTCTTTGCTGGTAACCGCCCTGATTGCAACAATGTTTTCATATGTACGTGCATCACCCATCACACCGACGCTTTTAAGCGGCAGCAGTACGGCGAACGACTGCCAGAGCTTCTTATAATAACCGGCTTTTTTGATTTCATCAAGCAAAAGGTCATCGACTTCCCGCAGGACTGTCAGGCGCGGCCGGGTGATTTCCCCAATGATTCGGATGGCCAGCCCGGGTCCCGGGAACGGCTGGCGCCAGATCAATTCATCCGGTAGCCCCAGCTGTTTGCCCAGTTGTCGCACTTCATCCTTAAACAGGTATTTTAGGGGTTCCACCAGCCGGAGCTTCATTTTAACCGGCAGGCCGCCGACGTTGTGATGGGATTTGATCACCGACGTGGGGCCGCCAAATGCAGAAATCGACTCAATGACATCCGGATAAAGGGTCCCCTGGGCCAGAAACTCAGCGCCCTTGATTTTACCGGCTTCAGCCTCGAATACCTCCATGAAGATCCGGCCAATAATTTTCCGTTTTCTTTCAGGATCGGTTACGCCTTTCAGTTCTTTAAGGAATCTGGCTTTGGCACTGACAAACCGGATATTAATTTTCAGATGACGCTTCAGGGTGATTTTTAATTTCTCGGCCTCATTTTTTCTCATCAGCCCGTTATCCACAAAGATACAGGTCAGGTGGTTCCCGATGGCGTTGTGTATGAGCGCCGCGGTGACGGATGAGTCGACCCCGCCACTCAGGCCCAGAATCACTTTTTTGTTTTTCACCTGTTCTCTGATTTGCAATTCGGCGTCACGGGCGAAGGTTTTCATCGTCCACGAGCGCCGACAGCGACAGACGTTAAAGATAAAGTTGCGGATGATCTTTCGGCCCTGGGGCGTGTGTTCGACTTCCGGATGGAACTGGAGACCGTACAGGTTCTTTTTTGGTTGAACCATGGCTGCGATCGGCGTGTTCTTTGTGGCAGCCGTGGTCGAGAAACCCGGCGGCAGTTTTTTTATTGAATCGCCGTGGCTCATCCAGCACTGTATCTTTTTATCAACATTATCAAACAGTTGCGCAGGTTTTTTTATATCGAGTTCGGCAAATCCGTACTCACGCTTTGGGGCCTGTTTGACGGTTCCGCCCAGAGCATCGACCATGTATTGCATACCGTAACAGATACCGAGCACAGGTATGTTCAATTCAAAGATAGCCCTGTCGATTTTCGGGCTGTTTTTTTCATAAATGCTGGAGGGACCGCCGGACAATATGATGCCTTCAGGCCGCAGAGATCTGAGGGTTTCCATGTCAATGTCAGGCGGTTCAATCTGGCAGTAAACATGGCACTCCCTGACACGGCGTGCGATGAGCTGGTTGTACTGGGCGCCAAAATCTATGATAAGAATCATCGATGACCTCTGTATACGGTTTGCGAAAACAGGCTGAATATGTTAGACCCGGCTGCAAAAGTCAATGGTTTTGTGGTGTTAACAATGATCGTTCAAATATATGAAATACAAACGCCTGGGGAAGCAGAATCGCTCATTGAGCTGGGTGTGGATCATATCGGAAGTGTTATCCTGTCAAATTCATCCTGGAAGGATCCGATACTGCGGGAAACCGTTCAATTCACCCGGTCGGCAGGCTCCCGGAGCAGCCTGATTCCCTTGTTCAGCAATCTGGATTCAATTTTGCAGACGGTGGATTATTATCAACCCGACATCATCCACTTTTGTGAAACCCTGTCAAATCACGCCGGTATTCTTGATAACTGTAAAAATTTACGTGATATTCAGACCAATGTAAAAGCGGAATTTCCTGAAATACGGATCATGCGATCCATTCCGATTGCACCGCCCGGTTCGGCCCATATTGTGCCCACCCTTGATCTGGCCGCCATTTTTGAGCCGGTGACTGATATATTCCTTACAGACACCTTGCTTGTTCCGGATCCGGATAAGCCGGATGCGTCGAACCCGCAGCCGGTCAGTGGATATATTGGTATAACCGGTCAGATCTGTGACTGGCAAATGGCCCGCAGACTGGTCGCGTTTTGCGGAATACCGGTCATATTGGCAGGCGGTATTTCGCCGGATAATGTGGCCGGCGGCGTTGCTCATGTTCGGCCTGCCGGGGTCGACAGCTGCACTGCAACCAATGTTGTTGATGGCAGGGGTCGCAGCATACGGTTCAAGAAGGATCCGGAAAAAGTAAGACGTTTGATTGAGGGGGTCCGCCGGGCGGAAGGTAATTCGTTATTATCGGGTAATCAAATATCACACACATAGATAGAAATTCGAATATAGAGGGAGGATTATAATTTCATGTTGGAAAGCGGAGATCTGAGGAAAGGCTTGAAGCTGGAAATAGACGGTGAACCGTATGTGATTTTGCAATTTTCATTTGTTAAGCCCGGCAAGGGCCAGGCCCTGTACAAGTGCAAGTTGAAAAACATGATTACCGGTGCCCAGTTTGACAGGACTTTTCGATCAGGAGAAAAATTTAATGAAGCAGACCTGGAAGGAACTGGGATGGAGTACCTGTACTATGACGGGGACCGCTATTGCTTTATGAATACTACGACCTATGATCAGGAGCTGTTAAGTGGCGACCAGATCGGAGATGCCATAAACTTTCTGAAGGAAAATACGGTCTGCAGCGTT
>DAOVBC010000297.1 GCA_030670715.1 Deltaproteobacteria bacterium
TCCGGGTCATTCATCCGTTGCGTGACGGCAGCATTACAAATATTGAGACGACCTGTGTCATGTTGAAATATTTGATCGACAAAGCATGCAAAAATCGAAAATTCGCCAGGCTGCAAACCGTGATTGCCGTGCCAACGGGTATCACGCCGATTGAATTGGAGGCCGTGATCGAATCGGCCGAATCGGCCGGCGCCCGCAGCGTGATTTTAATCGATGGATCGGTGGCCGCTGCTCTCGGGGCCGGGCTTCCCGTCACCGAACCCGCCTGTAATATGGTGGTTGACATCGGTGGCGGTACAACCGAGGTTGCGGTCATTTCTCTGGCGGGAGTTGTGTCGAGTCGATCCATAAAAGTGGCCGGGGATCTGATGGATTCCGCAATCCGGAAATACATTAAACGAAATTACAATCTCCTGATCGGCGACCAGTCGGCCGAAATGATCAAAACCGCCATCGGAAATGCCTACCCGGACCCAGGAAAGGTGGATACCGCAGATGTAAAGGGGCGTGACCTGAATTCCGGGGTGCCGAAGATTCTTAAACTTGATTCGGAGGATATTCGTAAAGCAATCGCCAAACAACTCGGGGCCATTGTCCAGACAGTCAAGGCCACTCTGGAAGATATTCCACCGGAACTTACCGCCGACGCAATCGACCGCGGAGTTCTGCTGACCGGCGGTGGAGCATTACTTAAAAACCTGGACAAACTTCTGGGCGAAAAGATCGGCCTGCCCATGACGGTTCCGAAGAATCCACTGTCAACGGTTGTCATCGGAGCAGCCAAACTTCTCGAGAACAAGAAAGAGCTGACACAGTTTGCACTGAGGTGATGGGGCACACGGCGGTCATTGTTTGCAAAATGAAAAAAGGAGGCTCACATGAATAAATCGGTAAAAAAGATCTCCATTGAAGAATTGAAGCAGGAAAAAGAGTATTGGGAAGGATGTCTGAAACGGCGGCAGAAAAAGGATGCCTACCTTGAAAACCCCAGATACATGCATCCGATCTATGGCACCCCGCTGATGGAACCCTACAAATCTTCTGCAAACGCGACTGTGGTGAAACGTGGCTCAATGACGATAAAGCTGTGAAACCCGTCATAAATGGAACCGCGTCAGATCAAATCAATTATCCACGGGCTGTTGCCCAAATCCTTTTGAACGGTCATTAAAACGTTTTGGACTAAGTGAAAAGGGATTTGGGCAACAGCCCAAAATCCCCCCAGTGCACAATGGTCCCCTTTAATTTTGGTTCTTCTCCACTTTAGTTGGAGAAGAGGGTCCAAGGATTCAAGGGTTTGCTTTCTAAAGACATTATCAGCGCCTTTAGCATTCTTTCGCTTTCTGCGATGTCTTTTCTTAGTCTACTCAATACACCTTTTTCAATTAATTCTAAATCCCCTGCTAACAGAGTTCGTATGACTTTTGCCAGACTTTTAAATCTTTGTAATTCTTTAGCATTTCACTCGACCCCTTGAATCCTTGACCCCTTGTACCCTCTGGGATCACACTTGCTCAATTGGAGATAACATTTAATTCTGCTTTAAATAGCTACAACTAATCCGGACATGATCCTTAATTTTAGGCTTGACTCATAACTCCCTATTTTTATATTTATAGAGTTCTTTTTGCCCAAATAATTGGGGGTCTCATGCCGCATTCATCAACTCACCATAATATGCTCTTCCGATTTTTCCCTTTTCTGATCTGGTTGAAAAAATATCAGGTATCCGACATTCGCAGTGATCTGCTTGCAGGGGTGACGGTCGCGGTGGTCCTAATCCCCCAGGCAATGGCCTATGCGATGCTGGCCGGATTGCCACCCGTTTACGGGCTTTATGCGGCAGCGGTTACCCCATTTATTGCTGCGCTCTGGGGCAGTTTGCGCCAGCTTGCCACGGGTCCCATCGCGATTATGAGTCTGTTGGTCCTGACGACACTCACTCCGTTTGCGGAACCCGGCAGCAGGCAATTTATTGAACTTTCTTTTCTACTCGCATTTATGGTCGGTACGCTTTATCTGTGTATCGGGCTGTTCCGACTGGGGACGGTGATGGTCTTTATTTCGCATTCTGCAGTCAAGGGATTTACTTCAGCTGCGGCCCTTATTATCATTGCCACACAACTTCCGCACCTTCTGGGAATTTCGGTTGCCCGGCATGAGTACCTTTTACCGAAAATTTTAGAGATAGCAAGAAGTATACCTTCCATTCATATTCCGACCTTCCTGCTGGGACTTTTGGCATTCGGAATTATCTATTTCTTAAAAAGGTACCGGCCGAATTTTCCGGCAGGGCTTATAGGGCTTGTTGCAACAGCGGTTTTGGTAGTCGTATTTCAAATGCATCAAAATGGAATCGCCGTCGTAGAAGAAAGTCCCAAAGGTCTGCCGAATTTGCACCTGCCGGCTTTTGAATTTGAGACAATTAGTTCGCTCATCGGCCCTGCGGTTGTAATCGCTCTGGTGAGCTTTGCGGAAACGTATTCCGTCGGCAAAGCGATTTCGGCTAAGACCGGGCAAAAAGTAGATGTTAACCAGGAGTTTATCGGACAGGGACTTGCCAATGTTGTCGGTTCCTTTTTCCAATGTTACCCGGTGAGCGGTTCATTCTCCCGCACGGCTATCAACTCCGCCACCGGCGCTAAAACCGGCATCTCGAGTGTTATTTCAAGTTTCAGCGTGGCTCTGGCCCTGCTGTTTCTGACCCCCCTGTTGACCTATATCCCCCGCACTGCACTTGCTGCGCTGGTTACCAGTGCCGTGCTGATCTTATTTCATCCCGGGGAAGTAATTACGCTCTGGAAATTGAATCGGCATGACGGGATCGTTGCGGCCACGGTGTTTGTGTTTGCGCTTTTGACAAAACCTGATTATGCCTTGTTGATCGGTGTGATGATTTCCCTTATGTTTTTTTTGTGGAAGACGATGCATCCGCGTATTATACGGGTAACCAAAGATCCCGACCTCAATATGTTTCTCAACGCGGATGCCAATGATAAGCCCAGTTGCCCGCAGATTCTGCAATTAAGATCAGACAATGTGATCTATTTTGCGAATGCAGAATATACCATGGAGCATATTATCTCTCGACTGGATGAGCACACAACCCCGATCAAATTTTTGCTGTTGGATTTTCAGGCGGTCGCTTTTATTGATATCACCGGGATAGATGAGTTGCGCGTTCTGAATAAAGAAATTAAGGAGCGGGGAATTCAGCTGTCTCTTATGGATGTGCATATTCCCGTAAAGGAGGCATTGGAAAGAGCGGGGTTTATAAAAGCGCTGGGAGCCGACTATCTGATTGAAAAAAGGGGAGAGGCTATTTCATTTCTTTTTAATGACATCGATCATGATTACTGTAAAAATGTCTGCCCTTACGCGCTTTTTTATGAGTGCTGGACCGTAAAATGAAGCTCCCCGCAGCAAGCTGCGGGGTATCAAAGCGGAATTGCGCCGTAGCCTAACCCGCCTACGCTCTGGC
>DAOVBC010000094.1 GCA_030670715.1 Deltaproteobacteria bacterium
GCCGTTTTTTAACGGATACCGGCCGCAGTTTTATTTTCGGACAACGGACGTAACCGGGGTATTGACGCTGCCCGAGGGGGTGGAGATGGTGATGCCCGGAGACAATGTAACGATATCAGCCGAGCTGATCACGCCGATAGCAATGGAGAAAGAGCTGCGGTTTGCGATTCGCGAGGGTGGTCGGACCGTCGGCGCCGGAGTTGTCAGCGAAATTATTGGATAAGGCGGATATACAATCTTATGATAACGAATACCAAGATCAGGATCAGACTCAAGGCTTATGACCATAAGCTCCTGGACCAGTCCGTAACCGATATCGTCGATACGGCCAACAAAACAGGAGCGAAAGTTGTCGGGCCGATTCCTCTGCCGACCCGTATTAACAAATATTGTGTTCTGAGATCACCCCATATTGATAAGAAATCTCGTGAACAATTTGAAATGCGGACCCACCACCGGTTGCTGGATATACTGGAACCCACCCAGCAAACCGTGGATGCATTGATGCAGTTGGATCTTTCTCCGGGTGTGGATGTAGAGATAAAATTGTAATAGTTGGAATCGTCCGGTATGCGTTGAGAAATGGAATTGACGGGTCAAGGGGCACGGAGTTATCCCCCCGGCGATGATCATAAACCGCATAGTGCGATAACGTGACGCGGATCACAATCGGCCGTCAGGCCGCCAATTCGTTGCTGTTGACAGGGATTATAGAAGCTATGTGTAGAGGACTGATAGGAAAGAAACTGGGGATGACCGGGTTGTTTACTCCCGAGGGTAAATACATACCTGTAACGGTCGTTGAGCTCGGTCCGTGTGTGGTTACCCAGATTAAAACGGTTGACAGTGACGGATACAACGCGCTTCAGCTCGGATTTGGTGATAAGAAAGCCAAACACGTGAACAAACCGATGCAGGGGCATCTGGGGAAAAGCGGTGGGCAACTGTTCACTCATTTGCGCGAGTTTCCGGTGGACGACCCGCAGGAGTACTCTCTCGGCCAGACCATCACACTGGATATCTTCGATATAGGTGAGAAGGTGGACGTGGTGGGCACCACCAAAGGGCGCGGATTTGCGGGTGTTATCAAGCGTCATGGATTTCACGGCGGACGCAAAACCCATGGCAGCAGAAGTCATCGCATCCCCGGCTCTATCGGCTGCAGCGCCTGGCCGGCCAAAGTTATCAAAGGGAAGAAAATGCCCGGGCAATACGGCAATAATCGCAAAACAGCCCAAAACTTGAAAATTGTTGATGTCCGCCCCGAAGATAACATGTTGCTTCTCAGGGGAGCGGTCCCGGGGTACAAATCGGGTCTGGTGGTGGTCAACAAGCTGAAAATTGCAAAAAAATAGTTGATTGGTTTTGTTTAATGAAACGGAATGAATCATGGCAACTGTAAATGTATTAAATACAAAGGGTGAAAAGGTTTCACAGCGCGAGCTGTCGGATGATCTCTTTAACGTCCCGGCAAAGGCCAGTGTCCTGCATGAAGTGGTCACCATGCAGCTGGCCAGCCGCCGATCGGGAAGCGCGGCGGTGAAACACCGCAGTGATGTGAAGGGCAGCAGGCGGAAGTTGTTCCGGCAAAAAGGAACCGGCCGGGCCCGGCGCGGCGATATCAAGTCCCCTCTGCTGCGCGGTGGCGGGGTCGTTTTCGGTCCGGATCCGAAATCCTATGCTTACCGGGTGCCGAAAAAGGTCAGAAAGCTGGCACTGAAAATGGCGCTGAGCAGCAAACTGCAGGAGAAGAATCTGGTGGTGCTCGACCGGCTGGAACTTAAAAAGATTAAAACCAAAGACTTTCTCAATGTCATCAATGCGCTTAACATTGATAACGCATTGATCGTCACGGATAAAAAGGACGAAAAACTGGAACTTTCATCCAGGAACGTTCAGAATATCAAGGTGCTCAAAAGCGAAGGTCTCAATGTCTATGATATTCTTAAATACCGGAACCTGATCCTGCTGGAATCTGTGATCAACGATATCGAAGGGAGGCTGCTCTCATGACCCAGTATGATATTATTAGACAGCCTCTGATTACTGAAAAAACGAATATTCAGAAAGAAAAGGACAACCAGCTGACATTTGAAGTGGATCGCAAAGCCAACAGGATTGAGATTCGGCGGGCGATCGAACGTATCTTCAACGTGAAAGTTGCCAGCGTTCGGACCATCCAGGTTAAAGGTAAAACCAAACGCAGAGGCCGAACGGTTGGAAAACGCCGGGACTGGAAAAAAGCGATCGTTACCTTGCGTCCCGGTGAACGAATCGAATTCTTTGAGGGAGTCTAAAAATGGGTTGATCCGGTTAAGTTACGGGCTCAACGGGCAAACAGGCGCAACCAATTTTCGTTATGACCTCGAAAGTCGAAGTAGACGGATTTCAGCTAAATCGATAGGTTTTTGTACATAGAGGAAAAGAGCATGGCCGTAAAAAAAGTAAAACCGACCTCACCTGGACGACGCTTTCAGGCGTATGCAACCTTTGATGAAATTACCAAAACAACTCCCGAAAAGAGTCTGATAAAAGCTGTGAGGAAGTCCGGCGGGCGAAACAACAAGGGACGCATTACCTGCAGACATCGCGGTGGCGGGCACAAACGGCACTACCGCATAATTGATTTTAAGCGTGATAAGATCGGGATACCGGCCAAAGTGGCCGCGATAGAGTATGATCCCAACCGCAGTGCGCGGATCGCCCTGCTGCATTATGCAGATGGTGAGAAGCGATATATACTTTCGCCGCTGAATCTGAAGGTTGGAGATACCGTCGAATCCGGGCCTGATGCTGATATTAAGCCCGGCAATACACTTCCGTTGAGCAATATCCCTCTGGGTACGCACATACACAACATTGAATTGCGCCTCGGAAAAGGCGGCCAGATTGTCAGGAGTGCCGGAACCCTTGCCCAGCTAATGGCGAAAGAAGATCGTTATGCTCTGATCAAGTTGCCTTCGAGCGAAGTCCGGATGGTGCTGTTGAACTGTAAGGCCACGATCGGGCAACTCGGCAATGTCGAGCATGAAAACCTTTCACTGGGGAAAGCCGGACGCAGACGATGGCAGGGTCGGCGTCCCCGGGTTCGCGGTGTTGCCATGAACCCCGTTGATCATCCGATGGGCGGTGGAGAAGGAAGATCTTCCGGAGGCCGACACCCCTGTAGCCCGTGGGGTTGGCCGACAAAAGGATACAAGACACGCAAGAAGGGAAAACACAGCGATCGGCTGATTGTCAAGAAGCGGTCCAAACGATAGGGTGATCCGCGCAATTCGCAGTCCGTACGCTATTAAAACCTATTGTCGAAAATTGAACGAATCAGTCGCAAGGCGCAAGAATGAGCAGGAGTAGACATGCCACGTTCGTTGAAAAAAGGGCCATTCGTTGATCGAAAATTAATGCTGAAAGTCACCGAAGCCCAGGAGAGCCGCAGTAACAGGGTAATTAAAACATGGTCAAGGCGGTCAACCATCATACCGGAGATGGTGGGCATCACAGTGGCCGTCCATAACGGAAAAAAATTTATACCCGTTTTTGTTACTGAGAATATGGTTGGCCACAAACTGGGTGAGTTTTCTCCCACCCGGACGTTTTACGGTCATGCCGGCGATAAGAGATCGAGGCTGAAGTAGTAACAAAGTTGAATAACAATGTATCTTCAACACGAAACTAATGAGACATTGGTCTTATATCCTTTATTTTTGGATCGGAGTATTGGATTGCTGGAGTGGTGGAGTATTGAAAAAAAATGACCCTATCATTACTCCAATACTCCAGTACTCCTTTGAGATCAAAGTTGATGTTTTTAGCTTAGGGATTCGAAAAGTCGCTTTATTCAAACATAGAGGAAGCAATTTGCAATGGAAGTTAGAGCTGTTTTGAAATATGTTCGCATTTCGCCGCAGAAAGTCCGCAAGCTGGTGGATGCTGTCAAAGGTAAACCGGTTGAAGCGGCGCTGGACACGCTCAAATTCATGCCGCTGAAAGCGGCCGGGGTTGTCGAAAAGGTCGTTCGCAGCGCTGTGGCCAACGCGGATCAGAATCCGGATATCGATGTCGACACACTGATTATCCGCAATATTATTGCTGACCAGGGACCGACATTAAAGCGATTCAGAGCCAGAGCCCGCGGCCGGGGGACACGCATACTGAAAAGAACCAGTCATATTACGGTCATTTTAGGCGAGGAAACGGTTCAATAAAAAGGAGGTAAAAGCTTGGGCCAGAAAGTAAATCCGATCGGATTGAGGCTAGGGATTGTTAAGACCTGGGAATCACGTTGGTTTGCCGATAAAAATTATGCCGATTATATCCTGGAAGACTATAAAATCAGGCAGTTTATCAAGAAAAAAATCTATCATGCCGGTGTATCCAGGATTGAAATCGAAAGATCATCCAAACGGATCAGGCTCCGTATATATACTTCTAGGCCGGGTATCGTCATCGGTAAAAAAGGCGCTGAAATTTCTATTCTAAAGCGGGAAATTGAAAAATTGGTCAACCATGAAGTCGTGATCGATATTCAGGAAGTGCGTAAACCGGAAATCGATGCCCAGCTTGTGGCCGAAAATATTGCCCTTCAGATTGTGCGTCGTGTTGCATTTCGACGGGCCATGAAACGCGGTGTGTCGTCTGCAATGCGCTTCGGTGCCAAGGGAATAAAAATAAGTTGTTCCGGACGTCTGGGTGGCGCCGAGATGGCCAGAACGGAGTGGTACCGGGAAGGTCGCGTTCCTTTGCACACTCTCAGAGCGGACATCGACTATGGGTTTACCGAAGCTCGTACCACTTACGGACTAATCGGTGTAAAAGTATTTATTTTCAAGGGCGAAGTGCTGAAAAAAGATAAGATCGAAATCGAAAACCGATGATTTTGCGTTTCGGAAAAATTATAACTTATTAATCAGATAATAAAAACGGTCACGGGCCTGCAGTAGAAGCATACGACCGCAACAGGAGTAAATGGACATGCTGAGTCCCAAAAAAGTAAAATTTCGAAAACAGCAAAGAGGTAGAATGAGAGGTCAGTCCCGCCGGGGTTGCGATTTAAATTTCGGTGAATTCGGTTTACAGGCTGTCGGATGCGGAAATATTTCTGCGCGACAGATCGAGGCCGCCCGTATTGCGATGACACGGCATGTCAAAAGAGGGGCTCGAATCTGGATTCGAATTTTCCCGGACAAACCGTTCACCAAAAAACCTGCCGAAGTAAGAATGGGAAAAGGCAAAGGTGCTCCGGAAGGATGGGTCGCGGTTGTACGTCCGGGCAGAGTTTTATACGAGATGGGGGGAGCTCCCCGGGAGGTGGCCAAAGAGGCGTTTCGACTCGCTGCACATAAGATTTCGGTCAAAACAAAATTTATCGAAAGGGGTGCTGTATAATGAAAGCGAGTGAAATCCGGGAACAGAGCATGGAAGAAAAACTGCGGAAAGTCGACGAACTGAAAGAAGAGCTGTTCAATCTGCGCTTTCAGCATGCAACCGATCAGCTTGAAAATTCACAGAAATTGAAACTGACCAAACGCGATATAGCACGGGTTAAAACAATTATTAAAGAAGAGATACTAAAGCCAGAAACTGAAAACCAACAAAAGGGTGAATAAGAGTTGCTGTTATGAAAGAACGCGGAACAGGAAGACAAATGATCGGCACCGTCGTCAGTGACAAAATGGACAAGACCATCGTTGTCCAGGTGGAACGATTGGTAAAGCATCGACTTTATCATAAATATATTCGCAGGCGCTCTAAATTTGCAGCGCACGATACCGAAAATACCTGCCGGATCGGTGACAAGGTGGTAATTACCGAAACCAGACCGCTAAGCAAGACCAAACGGTGGCGGGTGAGTAAAATCATCGAAAAAGCTGTTTGATCTTAAAAGGAAAGTGGAAAGATGATTCAGGCGGAAACAAGACTGACAGTGGCAGACAATTCCGGGGCAAAAGTGCTGAGTTGTATCAAGGTTCTCGGTGGGTCTCGCAGACGATACGCCAGTATTGGTGATATTATTGTGGTATCCATTAAAGAAGCCATACCGAATGCGAAAGTCAAAAAGGGAGACGTTATGAGAGCGGTCGTGGTGCGTACCAAAAAGGAAATCAGACGACCGGACGGCTCCTTAATTCGATTCGACGATAATTCAGCGGTACTGATAACCGGTGCCCAAGAACCCATCGGCACCCGTATATTCGGCCCGGTAGCAAGAGAATTGCGCGCCAAAAGATTTATGAAAATTATCTCCCTGGCACCCGAGGTGTTATAGATTTGACCGGTTCAGAACGGCTTCGTGGAGAATTCGCTGATGAAAACGAGCATAACTAAAATCAAAAAAGACGACAAGGTAAAAGTGATTGCCGGAAAGGACAAAGGTAAGATCGGCAAAGTCCTGAAGGTACATCGGAAAAAGAACAGGGTCATTATCGAGAATCTCAACATGGTAAAGCGGCATTCCAGGCCTTCGGCACAGAACAAGCAGGGGGGTATTGTCGACATTGAGGCGCCAATCAACCTGGCAAACGTGATGCTGATGTGCAGCAAGTGCATGACACCGACCCGCATTAAAATCCAGCGTCTCGAAGACGGTAAAAAAGTTCGCGCCTGCAGCAAATGCAGCGAGATCATCGACAAATAGCATGTCAGGCGGAGGAAACTGATGTCTCAGTTAAGACAATATTATATCGATAAAATCGTACCTCAGCTCATGGAAAAATTTAATTATAAAAACGTGATGCAGGTACCGAAGCTTGAGAAAATCATCTTGAACATGGGTCTGGGGGAGGCCATTCACAATATTAAACTGCTCGATTCAGCCGTTGAAGAACTGCAACTCATCTCCGGTCAGCGCCCGGTGATTACGCGTGCCAGGAGATCGATCGCCGCATTCAAACTGCGTGCCGGAATGCCCATCGGATGCATGGTTACTTTGCGGTACGAGCGGATGTACGATTTTTACAATAAACTGGTGAATATTGCCCTGGCGCGTGTGCGGGATTTTCGCGGTTTATCGGAAAAAGCGATGGATCGGCACGGTAACTACAGTCTGGGTATCAAAGAACAGATTATTTTCCCGGAAATCGATTACGATAAAATTGACAGGATCAAGGGACTGAACGTTACCATTGTCACCTCTGCCAATACGGACGAGGAAGGTAGGGAACTGCTGCGACTGACGGGGATGCCGTTTCGAAATTGAATGTAAAAGGGGGATGGTTTGGCAAAAACAGCGTTAAGAAATAAGGCAATGAGGAAACCCAAATTCAAAGTCAGGGGTTACAACCGTTGCCCGATCTGCGGCCGGCCGAGAGCCTATATTCGAAAATTCGGACTTTGCCGTATTTGCTTTCGGGATTTTGCTTCCCAGGGTAAACTGCCGGGTGTAATCAAGTCGAGTTGGTAGCAGCATTGGTTTTAGGTTTAAAGTTTTAGGTTTTAAGACGGTTTAATTTACCCCTGAGACCTAAAACTTAAAACTTAAAACTTAACACAGTAATTGGAGACAGAAACATGACTATGAGTGATCCCATTGCGGATATGTTAACCCGGGTCAGGAATGCGGCCAAAGCCAGATTCAACAGCGTGGATATTCCCGGGTCAACGCTGAAGATCGAGCTGGCAAAATTAATGAAGGATGAGGGATTTATCCGGAATTATAAATTTCTCAAAGACGGCAAACAGGGGATTTTGCGCATATATCTGAAGTATGGCCAGGGGCAGGAAAGCGTAATTTACGGACTGAAGCGTATCAGCAAACCGAGCCGGCGTGTTTATGTTAAAAGTAAAGACGTAAAGTCGGTGATGAACGGTATGGGTGTAGCGATTCTGTCCACTTCCAAAGGAGTCATGACAGACAAGAAGGCCCGAAGTGAAAATGTCGGAGGCGAGATTCTCCTCAATATATGGTAAAAAA
>DAOVBC010000051.1 GCA_030670715.1 Deltaproteobacteria bacterium
GAGTGTTGCATGCCGACGACATACCGGTACTCATCGAAAAAAGCTATCTTCCTTATTTTAAATTCAAAGATATTTTGGATATGGATTTTAATACCACTCTTTATCAGACTATCACGGAAAAGTTCGATATCACGTTGGATCATGCTACTCAGTGTTTGACGGCGGAGTTCCCAGGAGAAGAAGAGGCCAGAATATTCGGCCTGTCCGAACCCTGTCCCTGCATGAAGGTGGAAACTGTGGTATACGATCCCCACAACTCTCCGGTGGAGGCACTTTTCGCGTACTATCGTGGAGATAAGTATAAATTCAAATTCAAGGCGGGTCACTATATTCGCCATTATGCCTAGTAACCAACTAACTTGAGATTTAAAAATCTTTTCATCCTCGCTTTGCGCGCCAATGTTGGTCGGGTCGTCTGTAATATACCTCACGCCCATGCTAGCAGCGGCGGATAGACAACCGGTCTTCCGACCTCCAATACTCTTGGATGTGAGACCTAGGTGAGAAAAAATATCGGTTTCGGTCTGAAATTAAAAAAATGGAAAAAAGGGGAAATTGATGACCGTGTGGATGAAATGCTATCGCTGGTCCAAATGAAGGGACTGGGGGATCGAACCATTGACAGGATCAGCGGCGGCCAGCAGCAGCGAGTTGCCCTGGCAAGAGCATTAGCCCTGGAACCGAAGGTTCTTCTGCTGGACGAACCCCTTTCCAATCTGGATGCCAATCTGCGCGTTGTAATGCGCGAGGAGATTAGAAATATTCAGGAGAGAATTGGAATCACAACCATATTCGTTACTCACGATCAGTATGAGGCCATGAGTATCTCGGACAGACTTCTGGTTCTCAACGACGGCGTTATCCAGCAAATCGGATCGCCGTTTGAAATCTATGAGAAGCCGGAAAATGAATTTATAGCGGGTTTTGTGGGATATGTTAATTTCCTTGAAGGCACCGTCGACACCATTCATGATGATACGAATATATTTGTAATTACAACAGCTTACGGGGTTTTTGAATTCGATAATGATCGTTACGGCATCAAGGTCGGCGATGACGTCTTGGTGGTTATCAGGCCGGAAACGGTGTCTCTCGCCCCATCAAACGGCACCGAAAGGCCGAATACATTGCAGGGAATAATACAAAGTCAAATGTATGCCGGCAATCTCGCAAAATATACGGTGAAAGTCGGCGACAGGGAAATAATCGTGGATCAATATAACCCGAAAGATTCCCTCCGATTCAAGAACATGGAAAAAGTAGAAATAATAATTCCCCAAAGCGCCCACATCCTGAAACGGAATTGAACCCCCGAGCACACGTTGTTTAGCGGATAGAAGCGAATGCTCGATCAGCAATTTTTTGGCTCGTAAATACAGAGTGGTTCTTCGGCAAGATAATCGCCGGTTGCTTCGTAGGCCCGGGCCCGGCAACCACCGCAGACTTTTCTATATTCGCACCGGCCGCATTTTCCTTTCAGTCGGTTGAAATCCCGCAAATCCTGAAAAATATCTGATTCCTGCCAGATGCAATCAAAAGGTTTCTCCTTAACGTTGCCGCAATTCAAGGCCAGAAAACCGCAGGGCTGCACTACACCGGTGTTCGAAATGAAACAGAAGCCAACACCGCCCAGGCATCCGCGCGTAACAGCGTCCAGACCGTGGGTTTTAAAGGTAACGGTTTCGCCCTCTTGGAGGGACCGCTCTCGCAAAATACGGTAATAGTGGGGCGCGCAGGTGGCTTTTAACTGGAGGGGCACTTTATCTTTCTGGTCGTAGAACCAGTTTAAATTATCTTCGTATTGCAGGGCCGAGATTTCCTGATCCGAGATGTATTTTCCCCTTCCGGTCGGTACAAGCAGGAAAATGTGATGGGCTGCGGCACCAAGGTTTACAGCGAGTTGCTGGATCTTTTCGACCTCTTCGAGGTTCTGCTGCGTTATAGTGGTATTAATTTGAAATTCGATACCCGCCTTTTTTACCCGTTCAATACCTTTGAGGGCTCCTTCAAAAGCCCCTTCCACTTTACGGAACCGGTCATGGCTCGTCCTGGTGGCTCCGTCGATACTGACACTGATTCGCTGAATTCCGGATTCCACCATCTGCTGCACAATAGCATCGGTAATCAGAGTCCCGTTGGTGGCCATAACCATTCGAAGACCGATATCAGAGCCATACTGCGCGATTGAAAAAATATCCTGCCGCAAAAGAGGCTCACCACCCGTTAAGATGACGATGGGGTTACCTTCTATGCGAATTTGATCGAGCAATCGGAAACAGACATCCCTGCTCAACTCACCCGGGTGAGGTCCCATGGTTGCAGCCGCACGACAGTGAATGCAATCAAGGTTGCAATTTCGGGTAATTTCCCAGGCGACCAGCCGTAATCCGGGCCGCGGGGTTTTTCTCTCAACAGGTTTGCCCTCTGGTTTGGGTGGGCTGCCGTTTTTCATGAAAAGTCTTCCTGATATTCTCCCTAAATGTACCGACGTTACATCTCAAATCGATTGAGATAAGTCAAGTTTGCTATATTTTTTCTCATTGATAGACCTTACAGGTTTATTGTATACAGCTATATATCCGTCATTTCATTCCTATGCTAAAACTAGTGATAGCCTTACCGTATCTGTAATAGCCTTGCCAGCTCATACGCTTCAACCTTCTTCAAAAAACCATGATATTCCATATGTAATGTTTACCTGAAAATAAATATGGTGGACACAATATGCTGGGGTCCACTATGTCGATGAAAATTGCAGATATGATGTTGATTCCTCAAGAAACGGCAAACCTGAGTAAAGTCATGGATAGTGCCAAAAAAGTACCGAAAAACCGATTTCAACCCCTCAACCTTTTTTATGGTATGGATAAAAAGGTTTAGAGGGTGCCTAATTCCTTGTGTTATGAAAATGATGAATATAACTGGTTTTAGGGAAAAGCTAAATTTTGCGGATACGTTGGAGATATAACAGGCTTTAGAAATACAAAAAAGCCTGTGGTATATTGCAGTATCGAAGGAGTATAACGTGCCGATCACCTGCGCTTAAAACTCCCACATAATTCCTAAAAACCAAAATCTTATGAAATTCTTAAAAACTATTTAAAGCCCAGGACTTTTGGCGTAAGGTTGTTTAACTAAACACAATCTGTATTATGATAATTCTTCTTTGCTTTTCTCTTCTGTCTTATTCCAATGCTCTATTAAAAGAGGAACGATTTTTTCCGGTTGATCTTCTTGGACAAAATGTCCAGCTTCAGAAATTTTATGAAAAGTAACCTTAGCTCCTCTTTTCGTTAAGTTTAAATGCATATCCTTTCCAATCCATAGTGGAGCAAAACGGTCATCTTTCCCCCAAACTAGCATGATATTAACATGATAAGAGTCAGTGGGTCTTTGAGGAAATTGCGTTTTATTTTCCGGAAAAATGGTGGATAAATAAGGGATTTTTTGTAGTGTGATGGACTTTGCCATATTCTTATATAGTCTTATCCAATATTGGGTCGTTTCTGTGTCGCAAAACATTTCGAAATAACCGTCTATGATTTGTGGTTTTAAGCTATTTGGATTAGCAAATGATCGTAACAGTGCGAATTCGAAAAATTTTTTAGGGAACCATTTGAAAACTAGCTTTGGTAGCAGAGGAATATTGAGAAAAATCAAGTGCCACATACCTGACAAATCGGTCTTCCAAAAGTTCGTATTCATGACAGTGGCAGACGTAAGCGATTGAGGGTTAATTCTTGCGGTTTGCAAAGCCAATGCACCACCCCAATCATGTCCGATAAAATGGTAGGATGGAAGTTGAAGGGTTTCAATAATGGTTTGATGGTCTTCATATAGCCTGGTAATAGACGCTTCTCCTGTCTTTGAACTCTCTCCAAAACCTCTTAAATCATAACTGATCAGCCGAAAGTTTTTTGTAACGGTATTTGGCAAACTTGATAGCAAATGGTCCCAACAATGATGATTTTCGGGAAACCCGTGAACAAATACCAACGGAATCGCCTCATTTTTGGTGTCCCAAAGAGCAATTGTTGCTCCGTCATTCATGGTGATGTATTTCTTAGAAAGATGAATTTTCGTCAACACCATAAAACTCCATTAATTTTGAATAACATTGCTTTGTAAGGCTTTTGATACTTGCCAGAAAACCAAATATCGTAAAATCAACGATACATTGAGATTATCCCAGAATCGGAATACCTGAGATAGGTCGATGATGAACCACAGGAATTGTCAAATCTGTGTTATGTCATGGCTATGCGTAACGTGGGCTGGATTTAATCGTATTCAAGATTTTAAGTGCAAAATCTATGTATCAAATAAAGAAGAATTACTTTGATTTGCGCATATCCAGAACCTGCTGAACGGCTGACTCGGGCAAGCGACTGATGTCGTGACCCGTGCTCAGGGCATAACAATAGACCTGGGCCACTTTTTCGAGAAGTTCTGCGTTCTTCATGGCCTGCTGGAGGTTCTCACCGAGGCTCAGTGCGCCGTGATTCTGGATGATGTAGCATAAGCAGCCGTTGCCCAGCTTGGAAATCACATTTTCAATCAACTGCCGGCTGCCGGAAACCGCATAGGGTATGATTTCAACTCTGGGTCCAATCTCATAGGTGATCTCATCGAGCAGCGCCGGTATGGGTTGGTTGAGGAGAGAAAAAACGCTGGCAAACACCTGGTGCGTGTGCACAACGGCGTTTACATCCGACCGGTGCTGATAAATACCGGTGTGCATGCCTGCCTCGATGGAAGGCGCAAGCGCACCTTCAACCAGGTTTATTTTCGAATCGATCACACAGATGTCCTCCACCGACATGCTGTGATAAGGCTTACCCGACGGCGTAATCACGATCCGGTTGTCAGCCCTGTCGATTCTGGAAACATTACCGCCGCTTCCCAGTTTGGCCCCGAAAAAACCGTGTTCGGATAACCAGCGGGCACAATGCAAGACCTCATCTTTATATCCGTCATATTTTATCATTGGCGCTATTTCCTCTATTTATCTGACTCAACCATCAGGCATTAGACGGGGTTATGGAACCAGTTCTAAGGATTCTTCCAGAACGATATAGAGATCCTATCGTTACCGTCCTTGGAAATACCACCCCCTTCAGCGGCAACACCTGAATAGCTGAAGTTCATCGCTTTCATACCGTCAGGAGGCGGAACACTGTTATCAAAGCCCCATGTCCTGATGACCTGGTTACCCCATATAATGATATTAAAGCTTTTTAAGATACGTTTTTCCTCACTTAACAAGTTAGCTCTGACAGAAAAATGATTGACAGTTGTAAAAGATTTTTTAAGTCGATCGCCGAGATTGACCTCACCCTTGATTCGGAAGCTATCCGGTTGACTGGTGTAAGAATAACTAACGATTAAATCCGGAGTCTGCCATGTGCCCTCATGTGGGCCACCCTCTAGTAAAACGATATTTTCTTCCTGTGTTGCAACGGTACCCTCCCGGCTTATTCTCATTGAGTGGCAGCTTGAAATGATGAAAGTCGTTTGGAATATTAAGAAAAAAGAGAATATGGCAAGGTTTTTCTTATAGAATTTCATGTGAACCGACCTTTCTATTTATACTGAATTTTACTATTATTTAAATAATAGACCGATTAAATGTCCGGGCGCTGCCGGTTGTATACCATGTTTGCGGTTGACGGCGCCGATTTCAAAAGCAATCCGCCACTGACGCATCAATACTTTGTAGGCATACCAGAGGCTGTTGCCGGGGTTGTAGATATGGGTCGCTTCAGATGTTACGCCGTTGAGTTCAACAATCTTAAAGTTTTTTCCCCTTTTAAAGTCCGCGATGGACGGCGTTCGGATATCGTAGCGCCCGAAATAAAATCCTTTAAAATGCTTGCTTATTTTGTCAATGGCCATTTCAAGTTCGGGTGTAAAGATTTCCTTACCGTCCAGGAACATGGCCCCGAGCGCGTGTGTTCCGACTTCAACCAGCGGTATTTCTTCTCCTTTTTCCGGGACCTGAAAAAGCCGCTGCTGGTGATTTCGCATGTGAAAGCGGGCCATGCACACCGCACGATCATCCATTAAAATGAGTTGTTCCAGAGTACTTTGGCCGTCACCGGTCAGTTTTAGCAGTCGTTTATCCGTGATGGAGAAGATCCGACCTGTTTTTTCGTCCGGATAGCGGTAGTAAAACACGCCGTACTCGCGACCGTCAACGTATTCTTGGACAATAACATCCCCTTCAAAATCAGACAGGTGGTTCGTCAACTCTTTTTCGGATCTGATAATCGTAACTCCGGCGCCGCGCTGTCCCACATCGGGTTTGATGACGATAGGAAAGCGGGTGTTGATTTCGCGCATGAAATCAAGCACCTGTTTTATTTTATTTTCCGGCGAACAGCCGGCTTTCACCGGTCGATAGCGCGCAACGTACGGGTTGGTTCCGGCCAGATTGTCAAGAATTTGCGTTTTCGATTCTCCGATGAAGCCGCCTTCGGGGATTGCGGGGTTTGCCGCTGTAAACAGTGTCAGGCTGCGAAATCGCAGCCCCAGATACACATAATACAGAACGATCGGAATATAGAAGATATAGGGCGGCCAGAATTCCCAGCGCATTTTACGGCATATGGATGATCGCAACAAACGGCGACCGCGGAAGCTAAAAAGAGGTATGATCAGCTTGATCATGAGCCACAGCGCAAACACGGTGCCCAGCAGTATCAGGATACCGTAATGCCTGAAAAGATCGTAATAGCCGAACATACGGCTGCCGATGAGAGCCGACAGACCCACCAGCAGCGGGGTCCACAGGGCCGCCGCTACGGAGAAATAAAGGGTGAACCGCCAGAATCCGGTATCCAGCACACCGGCACTGAAATAGGTGGGCAGGCGGCTGCCGGGCAGGAATCGGCTCCCAATGATGATTGCAGGGCCCTTTGCCGCAAACCAGCGGGAACTTCTGGCAACATCCGCATCTTTGATCATCCATTTCAGGGGCGGATACCGGAGCGCCGGCCGCCCGAGATATTTTCCCGCCAGAAACAGCAGGATATCGCCGATCAAGATACCGGCAAACGATGCAGTGACGGCCGAAGGCAGACCGATTATACCACGGGCAGCCATCAAACCCGCCCCGATACAGGTTAAGTCTTCGCTGATAAGGGTTGCCAGCGCAATGAGAAGCATCAAAACCACCAGGGCCACCCCGCTAACCGGCGGCACGCGGGTCTCGTTAAACGGTTGTTGCGCACCGGTCATACGCGCGGCATCTGCCCCGGCGCGGGTTTTCATTCTGCCCGTTTCGACCCGTAGAATAAAATCGCTAATATCACTGGCCAGTTGCACCGAGCGGGAAGAAATCATGAAGTGGCCGCTGTCATAGAGTTTTAATTCGCTCTGGGGAACGATCCGAAAGTGTTCGTGGGCGGCTGCCGGCGGTACCAGGGCATCCTGTTGTCCGTGTAAAATCAGCATCGGTGATTGATACTGCTCCAGATACCCCCGAAGGGGTCTTTGATCCGTATCGTAGAAATTTCGGGCGTAGGCGATATTCAGCGGAATTCTGTCAAGCAGTCCCATGTGAGGAAGACCATTGTTGATCAGCCATATGAATGCGAGTTGCGCGCCGTGCAATGCGTGGTTGATATAATAGTTGCCCAGCAGTTCAAACTCCTGGACCCCTATGGCCGAAAGCATTGTGATTGAGCGTACGCGCTCCGGTTTCATGTGGGCCATGGTCACAGCAACACCGCCTCCCATGCTGTAGGCAACGATGTGAACCGTTTGGATGCCCAACCGATCCAGAAAATCGAGCATGTATGCGGCGTGGGCCTGAATCGAATAATCAGCAATGGATTGGGTCGAAGATCCGAATCCGGGAAGATCCGGGGCGATGACCCGGCCCGTCCGGGAAAGCGCCGGCATCATTTTTGCCGATATCAATCCGGCGGCCACTGGACTGCCCTGGAGCAATAAGATCGCCGGTGAGTTGTCTGAAGATCCTGAATGACGGTCGAAATAGGCGATGGAGATGCCGGCCGGGTTCGAAGGTTGATTTTCGGCCCCGTCGATGTGAATAATTTTCTGCCCCTTTACCGGTTCAACCCGTGGCGGATAATAATAATGGATAATCTGAGAAACTGCCAGGAGTGTGATATAGAGAAAAACGAAAAATTTCCATCTGCTATGAACCCTTCTTTTCATATGGTTATTACTGCTTTTCATTTGACCTCGGGGTAGTGCAATAGGCTTCTATATACCGTTTTTATTATCGCGATTATGGTTATGTAAGTTATTTGATAGTTACGATACTAATGAATTTCTAACACCAAGTGGTTGAAAAATTAACAACCGTTCATATAATATACGAATATAATACTAATTTGGTAGGAAATCAGCCATTAATTCTTAAATATAAAACAATCGGGAACAAATTGGCTATGAAAGAAGTGATTGCTCAAAGTACAACTGAAATTGAACCGTTTCAAAATACACCGAAGCTGATTGACCTGGAGACAGCGGCACAAAGGCCATTCAGCCGCGGACTGCTTTCCCTGGTACTGCCAGCCCTAGAGAAGGTTTTTTCGCTGGACGTCCTCAATCGACACTATGCTAAGTATTATGAAAAAGTTAGCGCTTGTAAAGACCCAAAAGATGTCTTTGAACTGTGTCTCGATTTTTTGAAGGCAAAGTACCGTATCAGTTCCCCTGACCTGAAAAAAATTCCTGCAAAAGGCCCGCTGGTTGTGGTGGCCAATCATCCATTTGGCGGGGTTGAAGGAGTCATTCTCGGTGCTCTTTTATTACAAGTCCGATCAGATGTAAAAATTCTCGGAAATTATCTTTTGAAAGAGATTGCCGGAATCCGTGAGACAATTATCGCGGTAGATCCCTTTGAACGCAAGAATTCTGTCACCTCGAATTTAAAGGGGCTGAAGGAAGCCGTTCGCTGGGTTAAAGCCGGCGGTGTGCTGGCTACCTTTCCCGCCGGTGAAGTGTCAAGTTTTCAGTTGAAAGAAAGGCGGGTGGCTGACCCCACCTGGAGTGCGCATATCGGCGGTATCATTCGCCGTACAAAAGCATCGGCTTTGCCGGTCTATTTTTCCGGTAAAAATGGACTCCCTTTTCAGACCTTGGGGATGCTGCATCCCGGCCTGCGTACGGCCATGCTGCCCCGGGAGTTAGTGAATAAAAAAGGAAAAGAATTCCGGATCCATGTGGGTAAAGCGATCAAATCGGCCAAACTCCAACGATTCGAAAACGATTCGGAGCTGATTAATTATTTGAGACTGAGCACATATTTTTTAAAAAACCGCGACAAGGAGGAAAAAAAATATTTCGTTAATAAAAATATCCTCAAGCTTCAATCACAAAAAATGGAACCAATCATCGCGCCGGTCACACCTGACCTGTTGCGCCGGGATGTCGAGAGGTTGCCGTCCGATCAACGCCTGGTGTCCAAAGGCAATCTGGCCGTTTATATTGCCCGTTCATCGCAGCTCCCTAATTTGTTAAATGAAATCGGCCGCCTGCGAGAAGTTACCTTTCGCGATATAGATGAAGGTACTGGCACTGAAATCGATCTGGACCGCTTTGATTCGTATTATCTGCATTTATTTTTATGGAATTACGAAACGAGTGAACTCGTTGGCGCTTACCGGTTGGGACTGGCAGATGTTGTACTGAAGCAATACGGCCCCAGTGGTCTTTACACCAACCAGTTGTTCCGGTTCAAACCGGAACTCATCAGGCACCTGGCCACGTCTATCGAATGCGGGCGTTCCTTTATCCGGCCTGAGTATCAAAAAAAACTCAACAGCCTGGTAATGCTCTGGAAGGGGATCGGTGAATACATTGCCCGCAATCCGCGTTACAGTATTTTATTCGGTCCGGTAAGCATCAGTAAGGATTATCACACTGTCTCCAAAAACTTACTGGTCCGCTTCATCAAAGCCAACAAGTTCGATTTCTCCTTGTCGCGTTTCGTAGCACCTCGCAAACCTTATCGAACCCGAAGAGTAGATGGTATCAGCAAGCACATCCTACGGACTTCATTTCAGGATATCGATGACATATCACTGCTGATTTCCGAAATTGAAAAGGACGGCAAAGGAATTCCAATTCTATTGAAGCATTATCTCAATCTCAACGGTAATCTTCTGTGCTTTAACGTTGACAAAGCGTTTTCAGATGTTGTCGATGGCCTTTTTATGGTGGATCTTACCACAACCGATTCACGACTGCTAAAACATTTCATGGGTAAGGTCGGATTTGAACGATTTGTTGAATACAATAAACAAATTTTCTGTCATCGGCATAAGGGTGAAGGATTGGAAGAATGCGATCGAACAAAAGACCATTAACCGGCGAATCACCATAAGATGGGGGTGGAAAATAAGGATGATGAAGAGGCGGCATAATTGGTAGCCGCCTTAATAATATGCTCTAATAATTTGAAAAGCGCTCTGTATATTCACCTCCGGCACTTCTAACATCGGGGCCGACCGCCGGATAGCTAAATGATTTCATATGATTTTTCTTTATCTTCGGATACCCATTTGAATAAGAAAACGCAGGACGGCGACCCGGGGGCGATCCTGCGTTTTGGTTCGGATACTGACAAGGTAGTCTAACCTGAATATTTCATGAAAAAATGAGCGAATCGAACTTGTGAAATATCCAGGCTAACGGCCCTGGTTAAAACGGATCAGAGTTCTATTTTTGTTCCCAGAACTTCCAGAAACAATGCCAGCCACTGCGGATGGGCCGGCCAGGCAGGAGCGGAAACCAGGTTGCCGT
>DAOVBC010000159.1 GCA_030670715.1 Deltaproteobacteria bacterium
TGAATGAAAAGTTTAACGACCGATCATGGCGTCAGCACCAATTTCCCAAACATCTCTCCCCGCTCCATGATGCCGTAGGCCTCTTTGCCCCGGCTGAGGGGCATCACGCGATCAATGATCGGTTTTAGCTTACCGGACCAGATCAGTTTTATAACTTCTTGAAAATCCTGATGCGATCCCATCGTACTGCCGATCAGGCTGATCTGCTTGCCGAATATATAGCGGATATCTATTTCAGCCATAGGTCCGCTGGTGTTGCCGACAATAACGATGCGGCCGCCTCTGGCTACAGCCGCCATGCTGGCATTGATGGTGGCTTGTCCCACGTTGTCCACTACGACATCCACGCCGCGCCTGTTTGTCAATCGGAGGATTTCACGCTTCCAATTCACCTGAGAACGGTCCAGGACAAAATCAGCACCCAGTTCCCGGGCGCGATCAGTCTTGGTGCGGTTTCCGGCGGCGACGTAAACAACGGCACCTGCCAGTTTGGCCACCTGAATCGCCATGCTGTTAACGCCACCACCGGATCCCACCACCAGTACAGTTTCACCGGCCCTCAATCCGGCACGGTTTATCAGCATTCGCCAGGCAGTCAGCGCAACCAGCAACGGGGCAGCAGCGGCCGGAAAATCCAGATCATCGGGCATGGCAGCCAGATTATCGGCAGGGACAGCCACGTATTGCGCGGCGCCGCCTCGCATATGTTCCCCCAGGACATGATAATCAGGGCTCAGCGAATCTTCCCCGCGGCGTGTGAATTCGTCGTTGCTGTGGCTGATACCAGGGTCGATTACCACCCGCCGGTCGATTTCCCAGCCGGAAACGTTCTTGCCTATTTCAGCTATTTCACCGGAAACGTCGGCACCGCACCAGTGGGGCATTGCCAGCTTAAGGCCGGGCCAACCCTTTCGGACCCAGATGTCCAGGTGGTTCAGCGCGCAGGCACGAACACGAACAACAACCTCATCCGGGCCCGGTACCGGAGCGGGTACATCGCCGTATTGGATCACATCCAGCTCACCGTGGTCATTGAAGTAAAGAGCCTTCATAGTGAATACCTCATCAATTTCGATTTGGAAAAACGGGTGTCTTTAAAGCGGGTCAGGGACCATTGAACTTGTTGGGAACAACCGAGCTCAAAGCTCAAGGCTCAAAGTCGAGAAAAAGGTTGAATTGTTTTGGCTTTCAGCATTCAGCTTTGAGCTTATAATTTCATTTTGAGTCCGGACTCTATAAATACAGGCTTCAGGTATTCAAGACTTTGCTTGCCGGCTTCGGCAGGCGTATCAACGTAAGGATACAGTTCCAGACTGATATCGCCCTGATACCCGAGCTTGACCATGCTGGTGAAAATTTCTTTAAACCGGATGGCACCATGGCCTGCTATCAGGTGAGCGTGCACCCTGCTGGGTGCAATATCTTCGATGTGCACGTGGCCGATCCATTCGAAGAGTTCTTCAAAAGATTCAGCCGGATTTTCTCCGGCACAGAAAAAGTGGCCGATGTCAAAATTTATGCCGATGGCTGGGGATTTCACATCTTTAATAAATTCTTTGAATTCAGGGGTGTTTTCCATCAAGAGATCCGGTTCGGGTTCCACCAGTACTTTCAGGCCCAGCTCTTCCGCAAGCGGAATTACCTGATCCAGCCCCTCATGGAACAATTTAAATGCCTGCTTACGAGTTATATTGTCATTTAATGGTCCGCCGGGTGGAACAGAGATGTTATTACAGCCCAGGAGGTGGGCTACTTTAAGACTGTCCAGTGTGTGACGGATCCTGATCTTGCGTCGTTCTTCTTCCGATTCGATCCACGAAGGCAGATAGGTGTCCCCGACGGCAAAGAGGGTAAAACTGTTGATGTTGGTTACCTTGAGGTTGTGCCGGTCAATCATTTCTTTCACACGGGCTAGCTTGGTCCCGTTAAAGTCCGGCGGGTAAAGATGGGGACGATCGCCCATAATCTCCACCCCTTGAAATCCAAGAGCTGCGATGTTTTCGATCGCCTCAAAAAGGGTAAATTTTACATATGCGTTAGTGCTGTAACCGAAGACCATGGGGTTGTCTCCTCAGAAATAGCCTCTTTTTCATATGGTATAGTCGCCATAGAAAATGTTTTACAAAATTGAATAGCAGAGCGCAAAGCGCATGGGGCATAGCGATAATAAAGGATTAAAATCTTTTTTTATTATGCTCAGCGCTATGCCTATATCGTTATCAACCGGATGCTTCAGAGCCGAGTTTCTTGTCACATTCTCTTTCCAGCTCTCGTAATTGTGCCAACTGATCCTGAAAGGTCAATGGTGGATTTTCTCCGACCGGATTTTTGAAGTAAAAACCAAGTTCCGGGGATAGGCCGCTGCGACCCGCCATTTGAAGGGCCGCCAGCCACCTCCCGAGATCCAGGACAAGCGGCGCAGCCAGGATTGAATCCCTGCCCTGCAGATTTAAGCGGATGCTCATGGGAAGATCAAACATTCCTCTGAAATCGATAACATCCCAGGCTTCTTTGGCATCGCCCCGGGGAGGATAGTAATCGATATGAACTTTGTGGGTCGGCGCCCCGTATCTCTGCCCCACAGGATAACCCAGGATTTCATCAAGCAGTTTGGTTTTGTTGGCAACCTTTCCGGCTGCCTTTTCCGGATCCATGAGGTTTTTTCCGTCTTCGTTGCCCAGGATGTTCAGGCTGTACCAGCCGTCAACAATAAAATTTCGGGCTTTGAGTGCAGAAGCCAGCACCACCTTCAGATACGTCTGCCCGGTTTTACCGTCCCGACCGGCAACCGGTACGCCACGCTTAACCGCTTCGTTTATGACGGCAGGGATTTCGATGGAATTCGGTGTGAAATTGACCACCGGTATTTCGGAAAGTATTGCAGCAAGGCAGTAGGCAAGATCAGGTATGATATCCGGTTTAACCGTATTATACATCTCGTTAAGACTCCGGCAGTGTTCGAGGTCTGTTCCCGGTCCAGCCGGTAGAAGGTTGATGAAAACCGGCAGTGCATCAGGCGTTTCTTCTTTGAATGCTCGAATATCCGCCATCACGCGTTCAACCTGCTGCCTGAAGCCCAGTGACGATGACGGCGCCCCGCGGACCGGTATCCGGTCCAGATCAGGTGCCAGCAAATGACATTGGTTTTCCGGAACCACTCCCTGGCATTGGATCGAGCCTGTCAATGTTTTCGGGCTTGTATCCCATCCCGCCATGCAGGTGGTTTCGACTGGTGCCAGATAGGCAAACTTATTGCCGGTCGTCAGACTTGGCAAAACCTCATCAGCATTATGGCGCAGAGCGGCAATTGACACCGCGAGAGTTGATGCCACAGTTCCTTTGGCACCCGCAACAAGCAACAGAAGCGGACGCGATTTTAAACTGCTGGATACGATCATAATTTAACCCGAATATTTGACGGAACAACAAAATATAAAGAAATGGATACCAAGTGTCAAGCCAGATGCCGGTAAAAATGTAGAATTCTGTCCGGGCGGAGTTTGGTGTCGGGGGATGGCCAGGAAGATACCTTAAAAGCAAGTGTACATAGCGTTTTTCAAAATTTCGTTCCGATTGAGATAGAATTTAGTATCGATGACGAGCGGAATTGACCCAAACGGACAGATACTGGATACTGGATACTCGAAACTGGATCTCGGATCGGGTCTATGCTCCCGGTCGCTCAACCGGTGATGAGTCTTACATCTTTTCTTAAAAGAAAGAGCGAAGCGATTCATTGATCCGGTATCCGGTATCAAGCATCCAGCATCTATATATAGAATCCATACTGATAGACCAACGGTGGATAACGGTACTTTATTCTGACAACCACTATATCACTCTAGTTCGGATAGTCTGCCGGTGATTTTAGATTAAAGTTATCCTGCACCAAAGCTCCATCGGAAACACTCAGTATCCGCTGGGCATATGGAGCGCATTCGTTGCTGTGAGTGACCATCACGATGGTCATGCCATCCTCATTAAGTTTCTGCAGCAACTTCATGATTTCCTGCGAGGTTTTTGAATCGAGATTGCCCGTCGGCTCATCTGCCAATAGAACCGGTGGCTCGTTAACAATGGCACGTGCGATGGCAACCCTTTCTTTTTCGCCGCCCGAGATCTGATTCGGCAGGCGAAGCGCCTTATCCGCAAGACCAACGTGATCGAGCGCCTCTTCTGCCATGAGACGTTTTTGCTTTTTTCGTTCTTTAATGATGGCCAGGGGCAGCATCACATTCTCCAGTACCGTCAGGTAAGGGACCAGATGAAAGCTCTGGAAAATAAATCCCAGGAACTCCCTTCGGAAATCGGCCCTCTGTTCCTGCCCCAGACTGTAAATATCGATGTCGTCAACGATCAAGGTTCCGTCTGTCGGCTTATTCATGGCGCCGAGGATCGATAGCAGAGTCGATTTTCCCGCACCGGATTCACCCATGATTCCTACAAACTCACCGGCTTCGATTTCGAAATTGATACCCGAAATCGCGGTTACGGTTGCATCATCATTTCCATATTTTTTGACTAGGTTGTCTGCAATTATGTAACTCATGTTTACCTCATTTTTCGAATTCATATGATGAATTCGGCTCTTTTAAAGTGCTCGCAACGCCTCGTTAGGATCCATTCTGGCCGCTGTGAAGGCGGGATATGCGCTGGAAACAAGGCCTACTGTCAGGGCGACTAAGATAGCAACTGCCGCCAGCTGGTAATCAAAAGGCACGGTTGCAATGTTCCCGTCGGAAAAAAATTCGATCGCTATTTTGGCGGATCCCAATCCGATCAGATAGCCTATAATGCCGGCCAGACCGGAAATAATCCCGGCTTCTATAAATACGATTTTCATGATGTGCCGTTTGCGAAAGCCAACGGCACGAAAAATGCCTATTTCATTGGTTCTTTCCCGGACGCTGCCCATCATGGTCACAAAAACAACAAGACCGCCAATGAGTAGAATGACGCCCGAAATGCCATAGGAAAAATTCTTGAACTGGGTCAGGGCTTCCATGCGTCCTTTAACTACCTGCTGGATAGCCATCACCTTTGCACCGGGAAGGATTTCAGATATCTGCTTGACCAGGTCGTCAATAGGGCAGTCTTTGCAAAGTGCCGCCACCTCAGCCATTGATACTTTGCCCTGCTTTTTAAAAATTAACTGGGCGGTTTTCAACCGGGTAAAGACAAGTTGGTCGTCCTGGGATCCGGTCGGTTCGAGGACTCCGGATACCGCCAGGTCTTTACCGTTAACCTGTAGTGACGATCCAGGATGCAAATCCATTATGCGTGCTACTTCCGATCCTAAGAGGATACCGTTGCTTCCAGGAAAGGCGCCTTGTACGTGCCACCATGGTTTCAGTATGCCGGAGACTTTAAAATCGACACCGGCCATCAGTACCCGGGTCGCATTTATTTTAACAACCCCCAGCACAAGTGGTCCGAGGGCCGCGATGTTGCGGGCATTTTTTATGGTTTTAACCCGGGCGAGTTCAGCTTCTCGAATTTCTTCCATTTCAAACGAAACACCGCCCAGAGAGAGCCCGCCGTACGAAAGGGCCAGATTTTCAGTTTTCGGAACAATCAAGATATTTGCGCCGTATTTTTCAAGCTTGTCGTTGATGTTGCTTGTCATCGCATTGACAAAACTGACGATGGCGACCACTGTGGCAACGCCGATCACCAGGCCGGCAAGAACAAATGCGGCCTTGCCCTTGCGGCGCATGAGGTTTCTAATAGATATTTCTTTAAGCGTCATGTTTTATTCTCTTTCACCCGAATGTTTCATTTGCCTTTGGCAAATTGTACGTGTTCACGGGGTACGTTTCCCCGTGTAACGATATTGTCGGAGTGAAGCGGGGGAGCCGCACCCCGTGAACACGTACGGCAAATTTATGAAATAACGGGTTAGCTGAAGTTAAAGTACTGCTTTCCTTCCCGGATGTCTTTTACCTGGATAATAACCTTGCCGTCTTTAATCGTTCTATTTAACGGAGCCGGGTTGCA